>JBOGHQ010000195.1:0-3253 GCA_050744785.1 Acidimicrobiales bacterium
ACCACCGGCCACCCGGCGGGCCCGGCGGTTGCCGGCGTCGGCCGCCTGGCGGGCCCGGAGCCGGGTGAGGCGGTCCTCGGGCAGGCGGCTCACGATCACGGTGATGTGGCAGCTGCGCTTGCGGATCTGGGTGGCCCGGCCCCGTGCCCGGGGCCGCCACCGCTTGGCCGTGGGGCCCTCGTCGGCGTAGCAGGCCGACACGTAGAGCTCCTCGGGATCGAGGCCGTCGTTGTTCTCGGCGTTGGCCACCGCCGAGGTGAGCAGCTTGCCCACCAGCACGGCCGCGTCCCGCTCGCACAGGGCCAGGGTGTCGCGCGCCTCTGCCACGTCCTGGCCCCGGATGAGGTCCAGCACGGGCCGGACCTTGTAGGCCGACACCCGCCCGTTGCGGAGCACGGCGCGGGTGCCCTCCCGCTCGTTGGTCTTGACGCCCGGCACGCGCTAGCGCCTCCCCGCCCGCTCTTGGCCGGCGTGGTAGCGGAAGGTGCGAGTCGGGGCGAACTCACCCAGCTTGTGGCCCACCATGGACTCGGTGATGTACACCGGCACGTGCTTGCGGCCGTCGTGGACGGCGATGGTGTGGCCCACCATGTCGGGGATGATCGTGGAACGGCGGGACCACGTCTTCACCACCCTCTTGTCGTTGGCGGCGTTGAGGCCGTCCACCTTCTTGAGGAGGTGGTCGTCGACGAACGGGCCCTTCTTCAGACTGCGCGGCATGGCCGGTTACCTCCGGGCGCCGCGTGTGCGGCGCCGCCGGACGATGAGCTTGTCGGATTCCTTGTTCTTGTCACGGGTGCGGCCCTCGGGCTGGCCCCATGGCGACACCGGGTGGCGACCGCCGGACGACTTGCCCTCGCCGCCGCCCAGGGGATGGTCGACCGGGTTCATCGCCACGCCGCGGGTCTGGGGGCGCACGCCCTTCCACCGGTTGCGGCCCGCCTTGCCCACCTTGACCAGCTCGGCCTCGGCATTCCCGACCTCGCCGACGGTGCCCCGGCAGTCGATGGAAACCCGGCGCATCTCGGTGGAGGGGAGCCGAAGGGTGGCGAAGTCGCCCTCCTTGGCCACCAGCTGGACGCTCATGCCGGCGCCGCGGGCCAGCTTGCCGCCCCCGCCCGGCTTGAGCTCGACGTTGTGCACGGTGGTGCCCACCGGGATGTAGCGCAGCGGCAGGGCGTTGCCGGCCCGGATCTCCGAGCCCTGGCCGCTCTGGAGCATGTCGCCCACCTGGACCCGGGTGGGGGCCAGGATGTAGCGCTTCTCCCCGTCCACGTAGTGGAGCAGGGCGATGCGGGCGTTGCGGTTCGGGTCGTACTCGATGGTGGCGACCTTGGCGGGCACGCCGTCCTTGTTGCGCTTGAAGTCCACCTGGCGGTACTGCTGCTTGTGGCCGGCGCCGCGGTGGCGCGCCGTCTTGCGGCCGTAGCTGTTGCGGCCACCAGACTTGGGCTTGGGGCCAACCAGGCCCTTCTCCGGGTGGTCCCGGGTGATCTCGGTGAAGTCGGAGACGGTCTGGAACCGCCGGCCGGCACTGGTGGGCTTGCGCTTGCGAAGGGGCATGGTGTCCTGCCTGCTCAACTCTCGAACAGATCGATGCGGTCGTCGCCGGCCAGGGTGACGATGGCCCGCTTGGTGTCGGCACGCTTGCCGTAGGTGGCCATGCGCCGGTTGCGCTTGCGCTTGCCCTTGCGGTTCAGCGTGTTCACGTTGGTGACCCGCACGTTGAAGATCGACTCCACCGCCTGGCGGATCTCGGTCTTGTTGGCCCGCGGGTCGACGATGAAGGTGTAGACGCCGTCGTCCAGGAGGGCGTAGGACTTCTCCGACACCACCGGGCGCAGCACGATGTCGCGGGGGTCCTTCACGGCGCCTCCCCCTCCTCCGGCTCGACCGTGTCCGCCGTGCCCAGGGCGGCGTCGGCCTCGGCCACGGGCTCTGGCTCGTCCGGCGCGGTGGGCAGCGTGGCGGTGGTGAAGACGACCCAGTCGCTACACAGCACGTCGTAGGCGTTCAGCTCACCGGCGGGCAGCACATGCACCTCGGGGAGGTTGCGGAACGACTTCGTGGTGGCGTCGTCGTTCTGCTCCACCACCAGCAGCACCCGGCCGTCGAGGCCCAGGGCGGCAAGGGCGGCCTTGGCATCCTTGGTGCGGGGGGCGGCGAAGTTCCACGCCTCCACCACGGCCACCTTCCCGGCCGCGGCCCGGTCGGACAGGGCGGAACGGAGGGCCAGCTGCACCATCTTCTTGGGAGTGCGCTGCCTGTAGCTGCGGGGCTTGGGCCCGAGGGCCACGCCACCGCCGGTCCATTGGGGCGCCCGGGTGGAGCCCTGGCGGGACCGGCCTGTGCCCTTCTGCTTCCAGGGCTTGGCGCCGCCACCCCGGACCTCGGCCCGGGTCTTGGTGGACTGGGTGCCGGACCGGGCAGCGGCCAGCTGGGCGGTGACGACCTGGTGCATCACGGCCACGTTGGGGGTGAGGCCGAACACGGCTCGGGACAGGTCCACCGAGGAGGCTCGGGAGCCGTCGGGCCGGCGCACGTCGACGGTGGCCACGGGTCAGCTCCCTCCCTTGACAGCGCCGCGGATGACGACCAGGCCGCCGCGCGGCCCGGGGACCGCACCCTTGACGAGGAGGAGGTCGCGCTCGGCGTCGGCCTCGACCACCTCGAGGTTCAACGTGGTGACCTGCTGGGCGCCCATCTGGCCGGCCATGCGGGTGCCCTTGAACACCCGGGCCGGCGTGGCGCAGGCGCCGATGGACCCCGGGGCCCGGTGCTTCTTGTGGTTGCCGTGGGCGGCGCCCTGGCCCCGGAAGTTGTGGCGCTTGACGGTACCGGCGAAGCCCTTGCCCTTGCTGACGGCGGTGACGTCGACCTTCTCCCCGGCGGCCAGCAGATCGACCTTGAGCTCCTGGCCGACCTCGTAGCCGTCGGCGTTGTCGAGGCGCAGTTCCACCAGCCGCCGGCCCGGCTCCACGCCGGCCTTGGCGAACTGGCCGGCCACCGGCTTGGTGAGCCGGCTGGCCTTCACGGTGCCGAAGGTGACCTGGAGGGCAACGTAGCCGTCGCGCTCGGCCGTCTTGACCCGCACGATGCGCACGGGCTGCACCTTGACGACCGTCACGGGGACGGCGCGGTTCTCGCCGTCCCAGATCTGCGTCATGCCGACCTTCTCGCCGACGATCGCTTTGCTTGCCATCTCCGTCTTCGCCTGTCTCACGCGAACGCTCCGCTCGGGCAAACCAGCCCG
>JBOGHQ010000196.1:0-1528 GCA_050744785.1 Acidimicrobiales bacterium
GCCAGAAACCGCCCCGGCCGAGCGCCGAAGGCGACGCCGGCGGCCGAGGCGGGCCGCGCCGCCTGCGGTAGTAGCCTGGGCTCCCGCCCCGCGCCGAGTGGCGCGCGGCTGGAACCGTCCGGAACGAGAAAGCGACCGAGCCCATGTCCGACCAGACCCCCGAGCAGCCGTCCTCCGCCCCCTCCGCCCCCGAGGCCCCCGACACCGCCGCCGCCGGCATGGGCACCTTCGACGAGGCGGGCGAGTACACCCCCAAGCAGATCACCTCCGACGACCTGGGGGAGATGTCCTTCGAGGACGCCGTGGCCGGCACCATCGTGCTGTTCGAGGACGGCGACATCGTCAAGGGCACCGTCGTCAAGGTGGACAAGGACGAGGTGCTGCTCGACATCGGCTTCAAGTCCGAGGGCGTCATCCCGGCCCGGGAGCTGTCCATCCGCCACGACGTCGACCCCGGCGAGATCGTGTCGCTGGGCGAGGAGATCGAGGCCCTGGTCCTCCAGAAGGAGGACAAGGAGGGCCGGCTGGTCCTGTCCAAGAAGCGGGCCCAGTACGAGCGGGCGTGGGGCACCATCGAGCAGGTCAAGGAGTCGGGCGGCGTGGTGTCGGGCCCGGTCATCGAGGTGGTCAAGGGCGGCCTCATCCTCGACATCGGGCTGCGGGGCTTCCTGCCCGCCTCCCTGGTGGAGCTGCGCCGGGTGCGCGACCTCCAGCCCTACGTGGGCAAGACCCTCGAGGCCAAGATCATCGAGCTGGACAAGAACCGCAACAACGTGGTGCTGTCCCGCCGGGCCTGGCTGGAGGAGACCCAGAAGGAGCAGCGCGAGGAGTTCCTCGAGAACCTGAAGCCGGGCGAGGTCCGCAAGGGCGTGGTCTCCTCGGTGGTGAACTTCGGGGCCTTCGTTGACCTGGGCGGCATGGACGGCCTGGTGCACGTGTCGGAGCTGTCGTGGAAGCACGTCGACCACCCCTCCTCGGTGGTGGCCGTGGGCGATGAGATCACCGTGCAGGTGCTCGACGTCGACCTCGACAAGGAGCGCATCAGCCTCTCCCTCAAGGCCACCCAGCAGGACCCGTGGCAGGAGTTCGCCAACGCCCACCGGGTGGGGGAGCTCGTCTACGGCCGGGTCACCAAGCTGGTGCCCTTCGGCGCCTTCGTGCAGGTGGGCGAGGGGATCGAGGGCCTGGTGCACATCTCCGAGATGGCCGCCCACCACGTCGACCTGCCCGAGCAGGTGGTCACCCCCAGCGAGGAGCTGTGGGTGAAGATCATCGACATCGACCTCCAGCGCCGGCGCATCAGCCTGTCCATCAAGCAGGCCGCCGAGGGTGGCGAGGTGGCCGCCGAGTACCGCGAGCACTTCGGCGAGCACGCCTACGACGACCAGGGCAACTACATCGGGGCAGGCGGCGAGTACTCCGCTGCGACCGGCGAGTTCACGCCCGAGACCGAGGGCCAGGCGGCCTGGGCCGACTACGCCGCCGAGCTGGGCACCGATGCGCCCGCCGAGGACGCGGAGGAGGGCCC
>JBOGHQ010000197.1:0-1921 GCA_050744785.1 Acidimicrobiales bacterium
GGGCCGGGCCCTGGCCGAGCTGGCCGAGGCGGCCGGTCTGGGCACCGTGGTGGTGGTCCGACCTGTCGCCGCGGTCGCCCCGACCGCGCCCCAGGAACGACCAACCCAGGACGAGGAGGCGACCCCCGAGCCCGCCCCCGCCTCCGACGACCTGGCGGGGGCGGCGCCGGCCTCGCCCGCTCCCGAGCCGGAGCCGGTGCCGGTGCCGGCCAGCGCCGTGGTGGACCTGCGCCAGCGGGTGTTGTCCGGCCTCCTCCGCCTCCGCTCCCGGCCCCTCCCCCGGGACCGCCGCCCGCCCGGCGAGGTGGCCTCCGGCGGCTGAGCGTCAACGTGGGCGAGGGAGAATACCCACGTGGGTGACCGCTTCGAGTACGTGGACGTCGGTGTCGATGGCGACGACGGCCCCATCGTCTCCGGCTTCTCGGCGCACGTGCCCGCCGAGGGCCTCACCGTCATCGTGGGCCCCTCGGGCTCGGGCAAGACCACCCTGCTGCGGCTCCTGAACCGCCTCGACGACCCGGACCGGGGCGCGGTGCTCCTCGACGGCACCGACGTGCGCAGCTACGACGTGCTGGCGCTGCGCCGGCGGGTCCAGCTGGTGGGCCAGGTGCCCGTGACCTTCCCCGGCACGGTGGCCGACAACCTGGAGGAGGTTGGCGCCAGCGCCCCGGACCGCGACTGGGGCCAGCTGCTGGAGCGGGTCGGTCTGGCGCCCAGCCTCCTGACGCGTGAGGCCGACCGGCTGTCGGTGGGCCAGGCCCAGCGCATGTGCCTGGCTCGGGCCCTGGCTCTGGCGCCGGAGGTCCTGGTCTTGGACGAGCCAACATCGGCCCTCGACACCTCGTCCAAGGCCGCCATCGAGGAGCTGGTCTGCTCACTGGCCGCCGGCGGGCTCACCGTGGTGATGGTGAGCCACGACCCCCGCCAGGCCGCCCAGCTGGCGGCCCAGGTGATCGAGGTGGGTGGGTGACGGACCTGAGCAACGCCATCGGCTTCGCCGACGTGGCCCTGGCCGTCGCCCTGGTGGCGGTGGGCGCCGCCATCTCACGCTTCCGTGGGCTGGGCCTGGAGGGCGACATCGCCGTCGCCACCGTGCGGTCGTTCGTGCAGCTCCTGGCCATCGGGTATGTCCTGGCCTTCGTCTTCGACGGCCGGGGCGGCCTCAGCGCTGTCCTGCTGCTGGTGATGGTGGCCACCGCCTCGCTCACGGCCGGCAAGCGGGCCGGCCGCGTGCCGGCCGCCCGGTGGGTCGCGGCGGCGGCCATGGCCGCGGCCACGGCGGGCACCCTCGGGGTGCTCGTCGGCCTCGGCATCGTGCCCCTCGAGGCCCGGGCCGTGGTCCCCCTCGGGTCCATGGTGCTCTCCAACGCCATGGTGGCCGCCTCCCTCGTCATGACCGGCCTCCGGGACGACCTGGCCGCCCACCGCCGGGAGGTGGAGGCCCGGCTCAGCCTCGGGCAGACCAGCCACCGCGCCTCCCTTCCATGGCAGCGCCGGTCGCTGCGAGCCGGGATGCTGCCCATCGTGGACAGCACCAAGGTGGTGGGACTGGTCGCCCTGCCCGGCGCCATGACCGGCATGATCCTCGCCGGCGCCGAGCCGCTCGAGGCCATCCGCCTCCAGCTGGTGGTGATGTACATGCTGCTGGGCGGCAACGCCTTCGCCGCCGTGGTGGCCGGGCATCTCACCGTGCGCCGCCTCTTCACCGCCCACCACCAGCTGGTGCGGGGCCTGCGCCGGGTGCCGAGTTGAGCCCTGCCCAGCTCGGCCGACCCCTACCTCAGCGCCGTTCGAGGGGCACGCCCAGCAGGCCGGCGCCGGCCGACACGCCGAGGCCGGCGGCGGCGGCGCCGTCCAGGGCGGCCATGGCGCGGGGCGCGTCGAGGTCCTCGTCCAGGGCGGCCCGCACCTCGGCCAGTCC
>JBOGHQ010000198.1:0-2074 GCA_050744785.1 Acidimicrobiales bacterium
GGCGGCGTGGCGTTGCACCTGGCCATCGGCCTGGTGGCCCGGCGCCGGGAGGGCAAGAAGGTGTGCGTGGAGGCCCGCCTGCTGGGGGCCACGGTGGCCGAGGGCTGGGAGACCATGGGCGACCTGCTGGCCGGCCTGCGCCCGGGACTGGTCCTGGTCGACGGCGAAGAGGAGCTGTCCACACTGGCCGCCGAGCGCTTCCCCGGCGTGCCCGTGCAGCGCTGCCCGTGGCACCTCGCCCGCGGCGTGTACCGCGCCGCCCGCTACACCGACCGGGCCAGCCACGAGGTGTCCGACGACTCCCGGGCCCAGCTCGAGGCCCTGCTCCTCGCCGCCTACCGCAGCGGCGACCTCGACGCCGCCCGGGCCGCCTATGCCGATCTGGTCGACGACGCCGGGGGCTGTGGGGCGGCCCACCTGCGGGGGGCCGAGGGCGAGGTGTCCACGTTCCTCACCCACCGACGCCGGCCGCCTGGTCTTCGGCCACAAGGGCCGCCCCGAGCTGGGCACCGGCGTGGGTGGAGCGGGTCATGCGGGAGATGGACCGGCGCACCGACGTCGGCGTGCGCTGGCCGGTCGAAGGCGTGCGGGCCGTCCTCATGGTCAAGCTGCAGCGCAGGTACGCTCACGGCCCGTGGTCACCGGGCCCGGTGGCCGACCAACCCCCAGCAGTGCGGTTCAGTCTCGCGGCTTGAGGCCGGTGTCAACACTTCGCCTCGCTACCGAATGATGACCGGCCCTCGGGCATGGCTTCAGCCTAGGACCCACAGGCCGTCGCTCTCGGCCGCGTTCTGTTGCCTGAGATCGCGCCGTGCCGCATGACCCAGTGCGCCGATTATGCGCTCGCACCAGCGACTTTGTTCACACCGCCGGGACGGGGTTCGACTCGGTCGGAAGACGGCTGGATGGGACCTTCCACATCTCCTGCGCCAGTGACCAGAGCGCTATCAGGCTCGCCGCGGGCTGCACGTAGAACTGGACGGCGACGACCGGGGCAAGGCGGGCGACCACCATCACGGCGAGCGCGATCACTACGAGACGCTCCCGCCTGGTGGTGAACATGGCGCTGTCGCAGATTGCCTTCGCGAAGGCCAGCACGCCGGCCCCGAACGCCAGGGACCCGATGACGTGGATCGGGACGAACCATGCGACGAGGGCCTCGGCCGCAGCGGTGACGTCGCCGCCCGATTCGGCGGCGGCGAGCGGGGCGAATTCCATTCCGGGCAGGAAGGTGTAGAGCGTGCTGCCCATGACCACCAGCGGGACACCGCGAGCGCTCCAGTGGTCTCCGCGCGTCCCTCGAAGCCGGGCACGAATGGCGAGGAAGGCGAGAGCCATGGCCCCCGATGCCACGCCAGCGGCGAGGTGAGCAAGGCCCCATCGCGTGGTCTGTTCGGCGACGGCTGCGCCAACGGCGTCCTGATCAGGAAACCCGGAACCGATGTGGGGATGCAACGCGAAAGCCAGGAGCAGCACCAGCGGGGCGACCGCAACCGCGGCCGCCCCGGTGCGCCCGCTTGTCGTCTCATCGTGCGCCATGAGGACGACCCTACGGACGGACGCCCTTGCCGCCCATCGGGAGTTCTCCCCATGCGACGAGCCCGTGCTCCATGGCGAACACGGCGGCGGCAGCGCGGGTCGACACACCGATCTTCCGGTAGGCGTTCTGAACGTGGCGGTCTGCCGTCTTGAACGAGATCCCCAGTTGGCGGGCGACCTGCTTGGTCTGAAGGCCACGGGCGAGCAGACCGACGACCTCGGCCTCACGCTCGGTGAGTCCGGCCGGTCGCTCCACCCGCGGAACTGCGTGGCCGGCGGCGTCGAGCACCGCGGCGACGGCGTCAGGGTCCAGGCGCCCGGCACGAGCCTCGGCTGCGAGGGCCTCAGCGGCCTCGGCATCTGACAACGGCGCGCGGTGCGGCCGCGGTTCGGTCATGGCGTGGTACACGTCGGCGGCTGCAAGCAGTCGAGCCGGTGGCGCGAGGCCCGCGACGGTCGAGCTCCGGTGATACCCGGACCCGTCGAGGCGCTCGTGGTGGAGCGTCGCGACGGACGCGAGGTCAGCGAGGAAGGG
>JBOGHQ010000199.1:0-9773 GCA_050744785.1 Acidimicrobiales bacterium
GGGATGGGCGCTGCGCCGGCCGGCCCGGCCCGCCGGCCACAGGATGGCCGCGCCGCTGCGGGCCACGACCCGGCCCAGCGGGCGGGGCGAGCCCTTGACCTCGACCGGGAACACCTGCGAGCCGATGCGGGCCTGGCCCGTGGTGAGCACGGCCACGGTGCACACCGGAGGGGCCTGCTCAGCGGCGTCGAGGGGGTAGAGGTGGAGGTCGCAGCGGAAGCGGCGCCGGTGGGGCGTCAAGGTGGCCGCCATGGCGAAGCTGGGGGCCTCGGCCCCGGCCAGCCGCTCGGTGCGCCACACGAAGAAGCGGCGCATGGCCGCCGGCAGGCAGGCGCCGGCCACCAGGATGGCGTAGCCGCCCAGATTCGCGGTCAGCGGCATGGCGTCGCCGGCGGCGGCCGCCGACAACGGGTCGTCGCGCCGCACGATCAGGCGGAGGGTCCCGCCCCGCTCAGGAACCAGGTCGCCGTCCCACACGTGGACCTCGGCCTCGACCTCCTGCTCGGTGGTGGGGTGGAAGTAGCCGACCTCCACCGAATCGCCCGGTGCCCGCCCGAGGACCCGCCCGTCGAGGGCCACCTCCTCGGCCGGGTCGAGCCGGGCCGGTCTCGACGCGGGCAGGTCCTCGATCACGAAGGCCCACCCGACCCCGGCGAGGACCGCGACAGGGAGCCACAGGGTGGAGTTGCGAAAGCGGGTGACGGCCGGTGGCCGCTCCCGCCCCGTCACCGTGGCGCAGCCACCTCGGGCTCGGCCGCCGGCTCCGGCAGGCCCACCTCGCCGGCCGGCGAGGCCTCGGGCCACCCCGCCTCGAGCGGTGCCACCTCACGGCGGAGCCGGCGGTCCCAGCGGAGGAGGGGCACCTGGCGGAGCGCCAGCCAGCCGCTCAGTACGAGCGCCACCGCAAACGCGGCGGCGATGAAGCCGCCCCGCACCGGCGAGTGGATGGCGTCGATGAGGCCGATGGCGGCGCCGAGGGCGGCGCTGCACACGGTGAGGAGGGGCGCGCTGGCCCAGCCCCGCAGGAGGCCGACCATGGACGCCACGACACCCACCACCGCCAGGCCTCCGAGCGTCTGGACCCATGCCCGGTGCTCCGGGCACAGGGCGTCGGTGAACATGATCACCGAGAACACCACGGCCAGCGTGGCGGCCGTGGCCGCCCACAGCCCCACCGAGGCGACGCGCGGGGGCCGGGCAGGGCCCTCCTGGTCGGTCCAGGCCAGCACCTGCGTCGAGCGCCATTCTGACCGTGCCACTGTCCGTCTCCTCACCCTGGGCGACCCCAGGGTACCGGGTACCGGGCGCCCCCTCGACGGGGTTCCTGCCGCGCTGTCCCCTGGATCCCCGTAGTTCTCGACACATCCCCACCTCTTGACATTCCCCCCCTTCGGCCCTAGACCTGCCCGCGGAACAGGGTGGCCGAGATGGTGCGACTCCCGCCTGCACCTCCGGCTACTCCTCGGAGCGAGGAGGGGGTATGGCGACGCGCAAGGTGATCGTGCAGTTGCGACCCAGTTCGCAGCTGGCGGCCCAGGCATCCACTTCGGCATCGGCCCGGTTCGACGCCGAGGCAAGGCCATCGGTGCCAGGTCTGGCCATCGATCCCGAGTACGCCCCGGTGGCCCTCCCAGAGCTGCGGCCCCGGGCCCGGGCCGCCACCGCGCTGGATCCCAACGACCTGTCGGTGGGCATGGAGCTCGACCTGGCCGAGGACCGGGCGACCTACCTGGTGCGCGGGGAGGTGGACGACGAGGCGGTGGAGGACGTCCGGGCCAGGCCCGATGTGGTGGGTGTCTTCAGCGACGTGGCCATCGAGCCGTGCATCGTGTGCCCCGGGAGCCTCCCGGTGGGCGACGACCAGGACGTGGAGTCGCGGCTGTGCACCAAGAACCTGCGCAAGTGCGGGATGGACGGCAGCGGCGTGCTGGTGGCCATCGTGGACACCGGGGTCAACATCGCCTACCTCAACGGCAAGGGGAAGACGCCCAGCTTCAACGCCGCTTGGTCCTGGACCCTCCAGCCCGGGACACCAGGGTCCATGCCGGTCGACCACGGCACCATGTGCGCCTTCGACGCGTGCATCGCCGCCCCCAACTGCACGCTGCTCGACATCGCCCTGCTCCGCCCGGTGCCGAACCTCTCCGCGCTGCTCTCCGACGCGGTCAAGGCCTACGCCCACCTGCTGGACATCATGATGAAGCCCCGGCGGGTCGGCGAGTTCCGCAGCATGGTGGTCAACAACAGCTGGGGCATGTTCCACCCGAGCTGGGACTACCCGCCCGGCGATCCCGGGAACTACAGCGACAACCCCAACCACCCGTTCAACCTGGCCGTGGCGTCGCTGGAGGTGGCCGGTGCCGACATCCTCTTCGCGGCCGGCAACTGCGGCGCCGACTGCCCCGACGGCCGCTGCCAGGGCGTGACGGCCAACGCCATCTACGGCGCCAACGGCCACCCCCAGGTGCTGTGCGTGGCCGGCGTGGACACCACCAAGCACCGGGTGGGCTACTCCACCATCGGTCCGGGCCGGCTCACCACCGCCAAGCCCGACCTCAGCGGGTACACCCACTTCAAGGGCTCGGGCGTCTACTCCGCCGACGGCGGCACCAGCGCGGCCACGCCGGTGGTCGCCGGCGTCGTCGCCGCGGTGCGGTCCAAGCGCCCGTACAACCCGGGCGATGCCACCACGTCGCCGGCCGCCATCCGGAGCCTGGTCACCTCGACGGCGGAGGACCTGGGGGCGTCGGGCTACGACTACCTCCACGGCCACGGCGTGGTGGACGGCTGCGCCTTGGGCAAGAAGCTGTGCGGGCCGGTGTGGTGGATCAACATCTGCGAGGTCCACCCCTGGATCTGCAAGGGCGTGTTCCGCTGGCCCGAGCTGCCGGGGCCCGACCCGGTCATCCGCTGGTTCGACATTCCGGAGATCCCCTTCAAGGTGCCCCGCATCGTGCGCCTCGGTGGCCGCCGGCCGGTGGAGGACGAGGAGGCCTACATCCACAAGACGATCGAGGAGATCGTCACCCGCTCCGGCGTCAAGGGGCCCGAGCAGCTCGCCTACGTGCTCGGCGTGCTGCACGCCCAGTGGATGAAGCTGCGCCCGGGCGGGGGGCCGGCGGCGGTCGCCGGCGACGACGACGGGGGCGGTTGAGCCCAGGCGGTAGGCTTTCCCCCCTGCTCTGCCGAGGTCCAGAGGGGTCGTCACGATGGCCGACCTGATGCTCCAGTTCCGCCAAGAGGGCCAGCGCCCGACCCTGGACGAGGTCCGGCAGATGTTCGGGCTCGAGCCGGGCGAGGTGGACGAGGCGTACGGGGTCGTGCCCACCGACCCGAGCGAGGGCGTCTACGTCGTCCTGGTCAGGCCGGAAGCGGCCGAAAAGGTGCAGGGGCGACTGGCCGCCCGGCCGCCGCACCCGGTCGAGGGGCTGTTCGGCAACCCGAGGGTGGAAGCCACTAGTCCGCCGGAGGCCGACCCGCGGGCCTGATGCGGCCGTGAGGTTTCTTTTCCCGTCCAGCCACACTGGATGTCGCCAGACGGGAAAAGAACCGGGTGCGGCGTGAGCGCGTCGAACGTCGTCACGAGCAGCCGCTGGTGCTGCCGCAGGAGGGGCAGGCGTGGCAGCTGCCGGCCCGGATCATCTGCACGCCGCAGGTCATGCAGAAGGGGGCGTCGTTGTGGGCGCCGGCCGGCCTCGGTGCCGGCGCCGGCGCCACGTCGACCACGGGCTCGTCGCGAGTGGTGGTCTCCTCCACGCCGGGCAACGTGGGCTGGGTGCGCTCGCCGGTGGTGAGGATGCCCAGCTCGCTGCGCTCCTCCCGCGGCAGGTAGTCGACGGCCAGCCGGCGGAAGATGTAGTCCACCAGCGAGGAGGCGATGCGCAGGTCCGGGTCGTCGGTCATGCCGGCCGGCTCGAAGCGCATGTTGGTGTACTTCTGGACGTAGGTCTTCAGCGGCACGCCGTGCTGGAGGCCCAGCGACACTGAGATGGAGAAGGCGTCCATCACCCCGGCCAGCGTGGAGCCCTGCTTGGACACCTTCATGAAGACCTCGCCGGGGCGCCCGTCGTCGTACTCCCCCACCGTGACGTAGCCCTCGCAGTCGGCCACCCGGAAGGCGAAGGTGGACGAGCGGCGCCGCCGGGGCAGCCGCTCCCGGATGGGCTGCTTGACCACCACCGTCTGGCGGTCCAGCGCCTTCTCCAGCTCGGCCACCTTCTCGGCCAGCTCCTGGTCGTGGGCCTGGGCCTCCGACTTCGGGGCGTCCTTCTTCACGCTGGACAGGGGCTGGGCCACCTTGCAGTTGTCCCGGTACACGGCGACGGCCTTGAGCCCCATCTGCCAGGCGTCGATGTGGAGCTGCTCCAGCTCCTCGACAGTGGCCGACTCCGGCAGGTTCACCGTGTTGTGGTTGACGATGCCGTTGCCGACGAACGCCTTGGTGGCGGGCACCGAGAGGTCGAACACCTCCCGCATGCCACCCGGGTCCACCGACACGACCGGGCTGAAGTGGAGCCGGTCGGGCCGCTCCTGCTCGGCCGGGAAAGCTCGGGCAAGCAGGTCGGCTGCCGTCGCCGCCTTGTCCGGGTCGAGGAACGGCACCAGGCCGACCAGGCGCTGGGCCTGCTGGGCGGTGGCGAACACCTCGTCGTAGGTGCGGCCGGTGGCCTTGTCGAGCTTCGACACCCGGCCGTGGACGACGCCCAGGTTGGTGAGGACGGCATGCAGGTCGTCCAGCAGGGCCAGCGACGCCGAGGTCACCGACCAGCGACCGGACGCCGCAGTGGTGATCTGGGCGCCCACGCTCAGGCCCTGGAGGAAGCTCAGCACGGCCGAGCGGGGGGACGCCAGGACGGCGTCGGGGATGCGCGCCCCCGGCGCGGTGCCGGAGCCGCCGACGTGCTGGAGAAAGGCGGCCGCCGCCGCCGAGGTGACACGCACCCCGTCGTCGGTTACAGCCGCGTCCAGGCCGAACAGCGAGCGCCAGAGGGAAGCGGCTCGGTCCTGCACCGCGGCAGCTGCCGCGATGGTGACGGCACCCTCCGCCCGGTCCACCGTGCCGGCCGCCATCACCATCCCGAGGAGCTGGGCCAGGTCGTCGCTCATCTCGCTCGGGACCGTGGCGTCGCCACCCGGCCCGAAGCCGATGCGGGCCGGCAGCGACGACCACAGCTCGTCGCCGTACTGCACGGCCACCTCGTCACCCGGCTCGATCTCGTCGAGCCGCCGCCAGTCGAGGCTCCCCTCGACGTTGACCAGGAGCCGGTGGTTGGGCGTCCCGGCGATGCGGTGGCCCGACCCGAGGGCGACCTCGTACACCTCGCGCAGCCCGCCGGCGTAGAAGTAGTCGGTCTTCTGCGTGCCGCCGAGGGACGCCACCTCGATGATCTCGGGCCGGAAGGTGTCGGCCTCCTCGCCCTGGTGGAGCGAACCGATGCGCACCAGGCCGTCGGCCGTGGAGAGCAGGGTGTCGCCGGTGACGCACTTGCTGATGGCCCCGGAGATGAAGGGCTGGACGGCCGCCATCATCCGCACGTGACCGAGGTGGTGGATGACGTTGTCGCCCATGGAGCAGGCGAACACGGACAGGTGGTCGGCCGACACGTGGGGGGCGCCGACGATGGACTTGTTGGCATCGATGTAGGCCACGATCCCCTCGACCTGCTCGTCGGTGTAGCCGAGCTGGCGCAGTGCCCGGGGCACCGTCTGGTTGACGATCTGCATCGTGCCGCCGCCCACCAGCTTCTTCGACTTCACCAGGCCCAGGTCGGGCTCGATGCCGGTGGTGTCACAGTCCATGAGCAGGCCGATGGTGTTGTGGCTCACGAACCCGTTGGCCAGGTACGTGAGGTTGTCGGGCACCGACAGGTCGTAGGTGAACTCCTCGTCCCCCAGGGCAACCGAGGCCACCCGGTCGTACAGGAAGCCGTCCTGTCCCTCGACGTGGGGGTCTGAGGTGGTGGCCGTCAGGCTGCGCATGCGGTCACCGATGAAGCCGATCTGGTCCAGCCAGCGCGGGGTGGGGATGATGCTCATTTCACGGTCGAAGCGGGTGGTGGGGAAGCCGATGGCGAGGAGCAGGGACTGCACGTCGCGGGAGAAGTCGAGCGACGTCGTGCTCCACACCGGGTACCCGTTGGTGACGGTGCCGTCGGCCTCGAACAGGCCACGGAGGAAGGCGGCGTAGACCTCGCGGTCGTTGGCGTGGAGCACGGCGTCGGGGATGTGGGGCTGGTAGCCCTTGCCGTGGTGCCCCTCGGCCGGCAACCGCTTGGCGAAGCCGCAGGCCTCCCACCACAACACGAGCCGCACGGAGTCGACGCGGACCTCGGTGTAGCCCTGCTTCGGCGTCACGGCGGCGCTGAGGCCGAACACCTCCTTGCTCAGTTGGCGGAGACGGTCCACCACGTCGAAGTCCCCGTCGGTGACGCAGAAGCGCAGCCCCTTCGAGTGGAGCGAACCGTCGCCCATGAAGTACCCGACCAGCTCGGCCAGCTCCGCCGTCATCCAGCGCGGAGCCACACCGTGGTGCTCGCTCGTCCAGTACGCCTCGGGCAGCGGGGGCAGGGGCACGACCTGGGGGTGACCGACCAGCTGGTCAAGCGACAGCGGGACGAGGTCGCCCTCGCCGACGTCGGCCAGACGCTTCCACTCCCATGCCCCGGTGCCTTCGGCGACGACCTTCACCCGGTGCTGGGGCGTGCCCTGGATCCGGTAGCCCCGACCGGTGTCGACGGTGACCACCGGCTCGAGCCCGTTCACGAAGAACTTCGACGTGCGGCGGGGCCCCTCGTCGGTCTGGACCTCGAGCTCGAGGTCCTGCCACTGATCGCCGTCGACGTCGCCCAGCGAGCGGAGCCGTACCAGGCCCCGCCCGGTGGCGACCAGGCTGCCGCCCACCAGGCACCCCGTAGGGGCGAGGACGCTGGCCTGCGAGTTCCGCACGCCGTAGACCTCGCCCATCTCGACCGCCGCGTCCCACTCCTCCTGGGCGGCGGAGAGGAGCTCGGGCGGCACCCGCTCCTCGTCGATCTTGGCCACCTCGTCGCGGTGCATGCGCAACACCCGCAGCATGTGCTCGGCATTGGCGTGGTAGCCGGCGAAGGGGCCCATGCGGGCGGCCAGGCGGGCCGACGTGGCATACGCCCCGCCGGTGAGAAGGGCGGTGATGGCGGCCGCCCAGGCCCGACCGTCGTCGGAGTCGTAGGCCATGCCCTGGGCCATCAGCAGGGCGCCCAGGTTGGCGTACCCGATGCCCAGCTGGCGGAACTGGCGCGACGTCTCGGCGATCTTCTCCGTCGGGTAGTCGGCGTTGCCCACCAGGATCTCCTGGGCCGAGAACACCACCGCGGTGGCGGCCCGGAAGCCGTCCACGTCGAAGCTGCCGTCGGGGGCCAGGAACTTGAGCAGGTTGAGGCTGGCCAGGTTGCAGGCTGAGTTGTCGAGGTGCATGTACTCGGAGCAGTTGCGCACGACCAGGCCGTTGACGACGTAGGAGTGGTTGCGAGGTTCGCTCAGGTTGTAGGTGAGCTCGATGCCCTCGTCGGTGCGCTCCACCAGGTGGGCGGCGGTGTCCATGGCGTCCTCACCAGCCAGCTCGGCAAGTGCAGCGGCCTTGGTGGATACCGAGAAGCCGATGTGGGAGGCGAACCAGCCGACTGACTGGACGACGAGCTCGTGGCCACCCTCTGCCGGCACGACCCGGCTGGTGATGCCGAAGGTGGCGAGCAGGCGCTGGACGTCGACCAGCAACTGGCGGGACACCGAGCCGAGGCCCACGTAGCAACCCTTGGCAGCGTCGACCCGCACGCAGCCGTCGGCGTCGAACAGGCCGCGCAGGAACGAGGCGGCCACGTCGGCAGGCGCCTGCTGGACCGACCACGGCAGCGTCTTCTCCCGGCCGGTGACGCTGCGCACGCCCAGGGCCTCGAGGAAGCGCTTGAACGGCCGGCGGGAGAGGCGCAGCTGAGCCGTGCCGTTGGCCTGCTCGGAGACCTTGATGGCCCGGTCGCCGTTGACCCACTGGAGCAGGTCCTGGTGGCTGGGCAGGATCTCCATGCGGTCGTCGGCCGAGCCGTAGACGGTGGCGGTGGTGGCACCGGAGGTGGACCCGTCGCCCACCAGCCAGCCCAGGTAGTGGGCGAACTCGGAGGACCACTGCTCGGGGAAGCGAAGGAGATCGGCGTGCTCGCCCTTGCCCCGGTAGTCGTCCACGTCGGTGGACACCGGGATGGCATGGTCGGCGGCCACGGCCGGCGCCGGCAGGTTGAGCACGTGCACGGCGTCCTCGGCGGTGAGGTCGGCGGCCTCGACGTAGCCACGGTTGGTGGTGAACAGCCGGTGGGACGGCGTGCAGCGCACCTCCATGCCATTGTCGAAGCGAAGCCGGACCACCGGGTTGAACCCGGTGATCATGAGGGCCTCGGGCGTGGTGAGCTCGAGCCGCTGGGCCGGGGCCTCCACGTTGGTGGCGTCGTGGGTGTACACGGCGAACTGCTCGCCATGGTTGACCCGGTCGAACAGCTCCCTGAAGGCGACCAGGCCCTTGTCGGTGTGGACCACGGAGTCGCCCGTGAAGCACGGGTTGCTGCCGTTGATCCGGCCGGTGTTGTGGGCGGTGTGCCAGCGGTTGATGGTGGAGTCGAACTGCATGCCGGGGTCGGCGCACTCCCAGGTGGCCTGGGCGATCTGGCGCATGAGGTCCCGGGCCCGGACGGTCTGCACGACCTCGCCGGTGGTGCGGGCCGTGAGGTGCCACTCGGCGTCGTCCACCACGGCCTGCATGAACTCGTCGGTGACCCGCACCGAGTTGTTGGCGTTCTGGTACTGGATGGAGTGGCTGTCCCGGCCGTCGAGGTCCATGTCGAACCCGGCGTCGCGCAGGGCCCGCGCCTTGCGCTCCTCGATGGCCTTGCACCAGATGAACTCCTCGACGTCGGGGTGGTCGACGTCGAGGATCACCATCTTGGCCGCCCGCCGGGTGACGCCCCCGCTCTTGATGGTGCCGGCCGAGGCGTCGGCGCCCCGCATGAAGCTCACCGGGCCCGAGGCGGTGCCGCCGCCGCGGAGGCGCTCCTTGGAGGCCCGGATCCGGGACAGGTTGACGCCGGCCCCCGACCCGCCCTTGAAGATGATCCCCTCCTCCACATACCAGTTGAGGATCTCGTCCATGGTGTCGCCCACGGAGAGGATGAAGCAGGCCGAGGCCTGGGCGGGCCGGCCCTTGACGCCGATGTTGAACCACACCGGGGAGTTGAAGGCCGCCTTCTGGTGCAGCACCAGGTGCTTGAGCTCGGCGTTGAAGGCCTCGGCCTCGGGCCGGTCGACGAAGTAGCCGTCCTTCACGCCCCAGCCGGTGATGGTGTCGGCCACCCGGTCGATCACCTGGCGCAGCGACGTCTCCCGCCCGGGCTGGCCCAGGCCGCCCCGGAAGTACTTCTGGGCCAGGATGTTGGTGGCGTTGACGCTCCAGGTGGAGGGGACCTCCACCCCGAGCTGCTCGAAGGCCACCGAGCCGTCGGCGAAGTTGGTGATGCGGGCGTCCCGCCGGTCCCACGTGACTTCGTCATAGGGATGGGCCCCTTCGATGGTGAAGTGCCGGCGGATGCCGAGTCCCATGCGCTCGGGGGCCATGGCCATGGCGGGGAGCCTCCTGTCGTTGGCGATTCCGGTGGGTCTGACTGGGCATCCGGCCGCACCCCATCCCGTCGCTTACCACAACATGTTGTGGTCGGCGGCGGGTGGGCCACGAGATGCGGGGGCCATTACAGCAC
>JBOGHQ010000200.1:0-2820 GCA_050744785.1 Acidimicrobiales bacterium
GTATGCCGGCGTCGGGCGCCCGCCCGGCCGGGGTCGGGCCCGCCGCCGTAGGCCCGGTGCTCACGCCACTATTGGCGGCTGCGCCGGCTCGGGCGCGGCGCACCGCGGCCAGCACGTCGGACCGGCGGCGGCCGCGCAGCTCGAGGAGGCGGAACGGGTCCTCGTCCAGCAGTCCCGCCACCAGGTAGCACACGGCGGCCGAGTGCTTGCACGGGTCGGCCCAGTCGGGGCACGAGCAGCGGGGCTGGAGGTCCCCGGCGTCGGGGAGCAGGGCCACGCCGGCGCTGCGGGCGTCGTCGACCACGCCCGGGTCGAGCTCTCCGTCGAGCAGGGCGGCGGCATGGGCCGCCTTGGCCGCCACCGCGCCGGTGACCGCCGCCCACTCGGACTCGGAGAAGGTCCGCACCCGGACCCGCACCTTGTAGGGCGTACGCCGCCGTCCCCACACCTTCGCCGTCACCTCGCCCGGAGCGGTGTGCAGGTCCTCCACCCGGTTGTGGCGGGCATAGGTGCGTCCCCGCGGCAAGCGGTTGGGGTCGAGGCGGGCCCGGTGTTCGATGGCGTCGACCCACGCCCTCCCCCACCACGTCTCGGCGAAGCCCCGCTTGGCCATCAGGCCCGACCCCCCGACGGGTCGCCCAGGCGCACGAGGGCGGCCAGCTCGGTGTCGCCCAGCTCCGACACCCACCCCTCGCCCGTCCCCACCACCCGGTCGGCCAGGTCCCGCTTGGCCGTGAGCAGGGAGGCGATGCGCTCCTCCACCGTCCCCTCGGTGACGAGGCGGTGCACCTGGACAGGTTGGTCCTGGCCGATGCGCCAGGCCCGGTCGCTGGCCTGGTCCTCCACGGCCGGGTTCCACCACCGGTCGAAGTGGACGACGTGGGTGGCCCGGGTGAGGTTGAGGCCCGTCCCTCCCGCCTTGAGCGACACCACGAAGGCGTTTGCCTCCCCGGCCTGGAACCGGTCGACCATCTTCTCTCGGGCCTTCACCGGCACCGACCCGTGCAGGAACAGCGTGCGCAGGCCGGCCGCCCCGAGGTGGCGCTCCAGGAGGCGGCCCATGGCGACGTACTGGGTGAACACCAGGGCATGGGCGCCCTCGTCGGCGATGACGCCCAGCAGCTCGGCGGCGGCGTCGAGCTTGCCCGACCGCCCGGGGAGCGGGCCGGGCTGGCCGAGGTAGTGCGCCGGGTGGTTGCAGATCTGCTTGAGGGCGGTGATGAGCTTGAGCACCAGGCCCCGGCGGGCCATGCCCTCCGCCTCGGCGATGCGGGCCAGCGCCTCCTCCACGACGGCGGTGTAGAGGGTGGCCTGCTCGGCCGACAGCGGCACGAAGCGATCGGTCTCCGTCTTGGGCGGCAGCTCGGGAGCGATGTCCGGGTCGGACTTGCGCCGGCGCAGCACGAAGGGCCGCACCAAGGTGGTGAGCAGGCGGGTGGCGTCGGCGTCGCGGTCGCGCTCGACGGGCACCGCCACCTCCCGGCGGAAGCGCTCCAGCGGGCCCAGCAGGCCGGGCGTGGTCCAGTCGAGGATGGCCCACAGCTCGGTGAGGCGGTTCTCCACCGGCGTGCCGGTGAGGGCGAAGCGGGCGCCGGCCGGGATCGACCGAAGGGCCCGGGCCGTGCGCGACAGCGGGTTCTTCACCGCCTGGGCCTCGTCGGCGGCCACGATGCCCCACTCCACGCCGGCCAGCGCCTCGGTGTCGCGGCGGACGACGCCGTAGGTGGCGACCACCAGGTCGCCGGGGCCGACGTCGTCGAGGGTGCGGGCGAGGCCGTGGAAGCGCCGGACGCGCACCTCGGGGGCGAAGCGGCCGGCCTCGCGCTGCCAGTTGCCGATGAGCGACGCCGGGCAGACCACCAGCGTCGGGCGGTCGGTGGCCGGGTCGGCGCGGCGGGCCAGGTGCAGCGCCAGCAGCTGGATGGTCTTGCCCAGGCCCATGTCATCGGCCAGCACCCCGCCCAGGCCGAGCTCGGCCATCTCGCCCAGCCAGGCCAGGCCCCGCAGCTGGTAGGGGCGCAGGGTGGCGGTGAGCCCGCCGGGCGGAACCGGCTGCGCGTGCCCGTCGAGGGCGACGGCGCGCAGCCGGGCGGCCAGGTCGGCCAGCGGGCCCACCACGTCGGCCTCGACCCGCTCCCCCTCCACCTCGATGGTGCCGCCGAGGGCGGCGGCCAGCGCCGCTCCGGCACCGATCCGGTGGCGCCGGCCCAGGCGGCCGAGGCGCTCCGGGTCGGCCCGGACCCACCGGCCCCGCAGGCGCACGACCGGGCGCTTGGCCTCGGCCAGGACGGCCAGCTCCTCGTCGGTGAGCTCCTCGCCGTCAAGGGTGGCTCGCCAGCGCAGCTCGCACAGCGAGGCCAGGGTGAACCCGGCGGCGGTGACCGCGGCCGGGACGGGGGTGGCGACCTGGGGGCGTAGCTCCACCGGGCGCAGCAGGTCGGCCGGCCACAGCACCTGGACGCCGGCCGAGGCCAGGTCGCCCACCACGGGGCCGAGCAGGTCGGCCGCCTCGTCGTCCTCCAGCACCAGGCGCTCGGGACGGGCGTCGTCGAGCAGGCGCCCGAGCGGCGGCCACACCCGCGAGCCCCGGCGCAGCGACAGCAGCAGCACCGTCTCCGCCTCGTCGCCGAAGCGCGCGACCACCGTACCCGGCGCCGACCACAGGTCGGCGGCGCTCATCACCAGGCTCGGGTCCCGCCGGCTCTGCAGCTGGAGCACGGCGGCGAAGTCGGCATCGGCCGGCTCGGGTGGCTCGAGCCGCAGCGACACCCCCGCCTCGTCGCCCGCGCCGGGGGCCACGGCGGCCAGCCAGTCGGCGGC
>JBOGHQ010000201.1:0-4632 GCA_050744785.1 Acidimicrobiales bacterium
TCGGAAGGCGCCCGGTCCCGGCCACCGGCACCCGGTTGCACATCGCACATACCCTGCCGCCCGGGAGGCAGCCATGTCCCAGGTCCGAGTCCACAACTTCTCGATCTCCCTGGATGGGTTCGGGACTGGCGACGGCATCACCTACGACGCCCCGTTCGGTCACGCCGGAGAACGCCTGCACGAGTGGATGTTCGCCACTCGGTTCTGGCGCTCGATGGTCGGCGATACCGGTGGTACCGCGGGTGTCGACCACTCCTTCGCCGAACGCCATGGCCTCGGCTTCGGTGCCGAGATCATGGGCCGGGGCAAGTTCGGCGCGCAGACCGGCCCGTGGACCGATGTCGGCACCGACGGCGAGTGGCGTGGCTGGTGGGGGCCGAACCCGCCGTTCCACACGCCAGTGTTCGTGCTCACGCACCACCCCCGCCCGTCGATCGAGATGGAAGGCGGCACCGTGTTCCACTTCGTCGACGCCAACCCGCAGGAGGCGCTCGACCTCGCCCGGAAAGCAGCCGGCGATCTCGACGTGCGCATCGGCGGTGGCCCCACCGTGCTCCGCGACTTCCTCGCCGCCGACCTCATCGACACGCTCCACGTCGTGCAGGTGCCGATCCTGCTCGGCCGCGGCGTTCGCCTCTGGGACGGCGTCGAGGGCATCGACGAGCGCTACGACATCGAGGCGGTCTCGTCGCCGAGCGGTGTCACCCACCTGACCTTCACGCGTCGATAACCGATCCCGCTGCCGTCCGGCGAGATGGCTCGCACCGGCGTGCCACCGGCCAACATCGGACGACGTCGTCGCCAGCAGCACCATCCGCTCCCTACCCTGACTCTCCGAGGAGGTGCATCCCCTTGACCAAGGACTTCGAGATCCATGAAGAGGTCACTCTGGCCGCGACGCCCGAGCAGGTCTGGGAGTCGATCGCGACAGGCGACGGGCTGGCTGCGTGGTTCCAGCCGGCCGACATCCGCCCGGACAGCGCGATGGTCGTCGACTGGAAGCCCACGGCCCGGCTCGTCACCCAGATGCCCGGCGCCGATCCCGAGACGACCCACCGGTTCGAGTGGATCGTCGACAAACACGACGACGGCACGCGGCTGCGCTTCGTGCACAGCGGCGTCGAACGCGACGACTGGGACGAGACGTTCACGGCCCAGGGCTGGGCGATGTACCTGGCCACCCTGCGCGAGTACCTCGCCCACTTCGCCGGACGACCGGCCACCTACCTCGAGGCCGAGGGGCCGCCCTCGTCGGCCGATCCTGACGCCTGGCGAACGCTGCTCGACGCCGTCGGGCTCGTCGAGCCGGTCCAGCTCGGCGACGAGATCCACATCGATCTGGCGCAGGTCGATCCGGCGCAGGTCGCGGCGATCGCCGGGACGCTCGACTACGTCACCCCGCACTTCGTCGGGCTCCGATCTGGCGATGCCCTGATCCGCTTCCACGGCCGCGCACCGGTCGGCCTGCCCGTCGCAGTGAGCCACCACGACTACCGCGGCGACATAGACGCGACTGCCACGACCCGGGCATGGGAGGCCTGGCTGGGCGACGTCTTCGCCGGCCGCCGCGCCCGCTAGGCAAGCCTGCCGCCACAGACAAGGTCGGTGTGGGCTTGCACATCACATGCACACCGCGGTCGCTGCAGAGCCGCCCGGCACCTGGGACCGGCGCGAAACGGGCCTTCGGATGTCATCGGTCCCGTACGATCGAGTTGTGCGGTGGCGTGACCTCACGGACGACGTGCCCAGGTTCGCTGGCATCGCCCAGCAGAGGCTCGTGGACCAAGGCGTGCTGTTGGTCGTCACGATTCGTGCCGATGGCAGCCCTCGCCTGAAGAGAGGACAGGAGAGCGAGGAGGTACCTGATGGTTGAAGTCGGCTCCCGAGTGTGTGTCGAATCCGAGAAGGTCGGGATCCAGCCCCGTTTCGGGGTCGTCACCGCGGTGGACGGACCGGTGGTGCACGTCCGCTGGGATGATGGTCACGAAACTGCATTCGTGCCCGCCGCCGGCGCGATGCGGACCGTCGATCAGAACTATCCATCCTCGCAGTAGAGCAACGCCCAACACGACGATCGTCGCCTTGCGACGCCGGGTTCGCCGCCGGCCAGACCCCACGGACGTGAGATGCGTCGCTCGGTGATGAGCGACACCGTGCAATCCTTCGTGCACCGTGGGCACCGCTTCAGCCAGGCGTGTGAGGACTCGGCCGACTGGTCAGCAGTGCAGGACGGGAACCGACGCACTCCGAAGCTCGCCGTTCTTCGTGACGAGCGGCGTACGGAGCGACTCAGCAAGCGCGAGCGCAGCGTGCCCGTCGACGTCCTCCGACGACGTCGCTGAGAGCGCCACCTCGATCGCGACGCCTCGTACCGGGAACCACTCGCGAACGACCTGGCCAATGCTCGCGAAGTCAACCCGTGCGCGATCCGGCGCACCCTCGTGCCTGAGCCCGAGGTACTCGGCGATCAGGAGACACGTGGCGTCGAGCGCCAGGATCTCGTCCGCCTGGTGCTCGATCCCTTCGAGAAGGCCGGCCAGGACGAGCAACCCGCCGGCGTCAGCGACGACGCTGTCGTGCACCGAGACCCTCCACCGCGGCTGTGCGACGGTTCGCGGCACGCTCCCGGATCGTGGCGAACTCCTCTTCGTTCATTGGTTCCGCGTCTCGGCGACGTCGCAGGAGCTCGGCGGGCGAGAGACGAGCGGTGCTGCGACGCAGGGTCTGGCGGATCCACTCCTGCTGGCTCATGCCCTCGGCCTCAGCCTGTTCGGCGAGGCGGGCCACGACATCGGCGTCAAGGTTCTTCACGTTGATGTCCATGCTCACCATGGTACCACGCCGGTATAACCTTCGGGACCATAATGGCACCATTCTATGTCTGCGGACTCCCCCAGCCGCCCCCACCTGGCGTCAGCATCCTCACGACGTCGCCGGCCTTGAGGCGCAACGTGCACTTGTCGGGCAGCCGCTCCGCCCGCGCCTCGTCACCGCCCGGGAGCAGCCAGTTCTCGCCCGGGGCACCAGGCTCGCCGCCGGCCAGGCCCCACGGCCGCGACACCCGCCGCTCGGTGATGAGCGAGACCGTCACGTCCTCCAGCACCTGCAGGTCGCGCTCGATCCCTTCGCCACCCGGCGCCAGTCCCGCGCCACCGCTCCCCCGCCTCAGCCGGTACCGCAGGACCAGGAGCGGATAGGCCCGCTCCAGCGCCTCGATGGGAGTGTTCTTGGTATTTGTCATCCCAGTGTGGATGCCCGACTGGCCGGGGAGGGGTGGCCCGCCCGTGCCGGGGCGGGGCGGGCGGCCGCCCTGGCCGCCGGCCAGCGTCTCGTAGTACACCCAGCCCTGGCCGCCCAACAGGACGTTGTTCATGGTGCCCTGACCGGCCGCGCCCACCCGGTCAGGGATGGCCTGGGCCAGGGCGCCCAGGCAGACGTCGGCCACCCGCTGGCTCACCTCCACGTTGCCGGCGCCCACCGCCACCGGCGGCACGGCGCCCACCACGGTGCCGGTCGGGACGACGATCCGCACGGGGCGGAGGGCGCCGCCGTTGGCGGGGATGGTGGGGTCGGTGACGGCCCGGAGGGCGAACGACACCGCGCTCACGGTCACCGCCTCCACTGCGTTGACGTTGCCCGGCCGCTGGGGGTCGGTGCCGGCGAAGTCGAAGGTGGCCTGGTCGCCCTCGATGGTGAGGGTCACCACGATGGTGGCCGGCGCCCGCTGGTGCTCGTGCGGGCCGCCCGAATCGAGCACGTCCTCGAAGCGCCACCGGCCGTCGGGCAGGGCGGCCAGGGCGGCCCGCATGCGGCGGTCGCCGTAGGCCGTCACCTCGGCCAGCGGCGCGCCGGCGAAGGCGGCCAGGCGGGCCACGCCCACCCGGTTGGCGCCCACCTGGGCGTCCAGGTCGCCCCGCCGCTCGTCCGGCGTGCGGGAGTTGGACACGAGGACGGCGGCCACCTCGGGCCCGAAGCGGACGGGCGGGATGCGCAGGCCCTCTTGGGAGATCTCCTCCGCCTCCGGCGGCATGGAGCCGGGGGCCATGCCGCCGAGGTCGGCGTGGTGGGCCCGGTTGGCCGCCCACCCGACCAGGGTGCCGTCGACATGGCAGGGTGCCACCAGGGTGACGTCGTTGAGGTGGGTACCGCCTGCGAAGGGGTCGTTGAGGATGACCTGCTCGCCGGGGCCGACCTCCACCGCCAGGGCGGCCCGCACCGACGCCGGCATGGAGCCGAGGTGGACGGGGATGTGCTCGGCCTGGACGAGCAGCTCACCGTCCGGGGTGAAGAGGGCGGCCGAGCAGTCGGCCCGCTCCTTGATGTTGGGGCTGAAGGCGGCCCGGCGCAGCACCGCTCCCATCTCCTCGGCCACGCCGGTGAGCTGGGAGATGAGGACCTGGAGGGAGGCGGCGTCGAGGCCCTCAACGGGGCCTTCGTCGGGGCCTTCCTCGGGGCCGCCGTCGGGGCCGTCGCCGGGCGGCGCGCTCACCGGGTCACCACCCACGAGCCGCCGGGGCCCACCTCGGCCGTCCAGCCGGGCGGGAGCCAGACCGTGCAGTCGGGCTCGGCCAGCACGGCCGGCCCCCGTGCCGGCTGGCGGGGCGCGGCCGGCGCCGGCAGGCGGTCCAGCGG
>JBOGHQ010000202.1:0-2903 GCA_050744785.1 Acidimicrobiales bacterium
GTCTACGGCTACTTCCAGAACGGTGGTGGCATCGCCTACATCGTGCGCATCGGCGGCGACGGCGAAGCCGCCCAGCCCGCGGCGCGCGCCGAGCTGACCGCCGGTGAGGGCAAGGCCCTTCCCTACAAGGTGAACGCCATCGAAGCCGGCGCCTCCGGCAACGACATCACCGTCGAGATCCAGCACCCCGAGGGTGAGGGTGCCTCCGACGACGTGTTCACCATCGTCGTCAAGAAGGGGAACAAGGTCGAGGAGACCTTCCCCGACCTGACCACGAAGAAGGGCAAGCAGAACGCCGCGCAGGTCGTCAACGCGACGTCCAAGCTGATCCGCATCGAGGAGGCCACCTCCGGTGGGCAGCTCGAGCGCCCGGCGAAGGGCAACGTCGCGCTGTCAGGCGGCAGCGCCTCTGCAGCTCCCGCGCGCGTCGAGGCCGGCGACTACGTCGGCGACGTCGCCAACCGGACCGGCTTCGGAGCCCTCGAGGCGATCGACGAGGTCACGATGCTGGCCGTCCCCGACCTCACCGCCGCCTACGAGCAGGGCCACATCAACGGCGAGGGCTTCCAGGCCGTGCAGCTGGCGATGATCAGCCACTGCGAGCTGATGGGTGACCGCATGGCCATCCTCGACCCGCCCCCCGGCATGAACGCCCAGCAGATCAAGGAGTGGCGGGTCGACAAGGCCGGCTACGACTCCAAGTACGCGGCGCTGTACTGGCCCCGGGTCAAGGTCTTCGACCCCGCCTCCGGCCAGAACGTCTATGTGCCGCCCAGCGGCCACATGGCCGGCATCTGGGCCCGCACCGACGGCACCCGCGGGGTCCACAAGGCCCCCGCCAACGAGGTGGTGCGGGGCGCCATCGCCCTGGAGACCAACATCACCAAGGCCGAGCACGACAGCCTGAACCCCATCAACGTGAACTGCATCCGGGCCTTCCCGGGCCGGGGCGTGCGGGTGTGGGGGGCCCGGACCCTGTCGAGTGACCCGGGGTGGCGCTACGTGAACGTGCGCCGGCTGTTCAACTACGTGGAGAAGTCCATCCTGGGCGGCACCCAGTGGGTGGTGTTCGAGCCCAACGACAACCTCCTGTGGGGCGCGGTGCGGCGGACGATCAGCGCCTTCCTCTACCGGGTGTGGCTGGACGGCGCCCTGTTCGGCACCACGCCGGAGCAGGCCTTCTACGTGAAGTGCGACGACGAGACCAACCCCCAGGAGGTCATCGAGGCGGGACAGGTGGTGTGCGAGATCGGCATCGCCCCCGTCAAGCCGGCCGAGTTCGTGGTGTTCCGGCTGGCCCAGCTGCCGTCCGGCACGTCGGCCCTCTCCGAGTAGCAACAGTCACCGGCGGCACCAGCCCCACCCGAGAAAAGGAGCGCGTCCATGCCCATCGGCGAAGACCCGGTTGCGGGTTACAGCTACCACGTCGAGATCAGCGGCGTCACCATGGCCCAGTTCAAGTCGGCCGAGGGCCTCGGCATCAAGATCGGGGTCATCGAGCACCGGGAGAACAAGCTCACCGGCCTGCCCGTGCTGAAGAAGCTCCCCGGCCACGTCCAGTACAGCGACATCACCCTCAAGCGGGGCAAGGTCAACGACAAGGTCTTCTGGGACTGGATCAAGCAGGTCGCCGACGGCGACATCGACGGGGCCCGCAAGGAGGGCTCGGTCGTGTTGTTCGACTACGCCCACGGCGAGGTGGGGCGCTTCGACTTCGAGGGGGCCTGGCCCAGCGACGTGAACGTGGGCGCCCTGGACGCGGCGGGCGACGAGGTCCTGCTGGAGAGCCTGACCATCACCATCGAGAAGCTCAACGTCCCGGCCTAGGTCGATGAGCCCTCCCGTGGCAGAGACCGACCAGCGCAGCGGCCTGCACACCGAGTTCAGCTTCGAGCTGCCCGTCGGGTTCGTCGACAACTCGGGCACCGTGCACCGCAGCGGCGTGATGCGCATGGCCACGGCGCGCGACGAGATCATGCCGCTGCGCGACCCCCGCGTCCTCGACAACGAGGCCTACCTCTCGGTGATCCTGCTGTCGCGCGTGGTCACCCGGCTGGGTTCGGTCCAGTCGATCAACCCCGGCATCATCGAAGGGCTCTTCGCCGCCGACCTGGCCTTCCTGCAGGACCTCTACCGGCGCGTCAACCAGGAGGGCCACACCCGGGCCGCGGTGAGCTGCCCGTCCTGCCAGCACGAGTTCGCGGTCGACGTGGCCGGTGGTCGCCCGGGGGAATCGTGACGTACGCGACCGACCGGCTGTTCCAGGAGGTCGCGTACGTGGCGTACCACTTCCACTGGCCCCTCAGCGAGATCATGGACCTCGAGCACCCCCTGCGCCGACGCTTCGTGGAGGAGATCGGCGCCCTCAACCGGCGTCTGTCCGAGCCCCAGGCCGGGTGACCTGCCCATGCGCTGGCCCTTCCGGCGGCAGCGCACCGAGGCGGCGCCCGCCGGCGGCGCCCCGGTGCCGCCTGCGCCACCGCCCCCGCCGGCCCCCCCGTCCCGCCGCGGCCGCCGGCACGGGCCGTGGGACGACCTGCCCCGCCTGGAGGCCACCGCCGAGCACCTGGAGACCACCGCGGCCACGTCCCGGTTCCTGTCCGGCCTGACGACCCGCCGCCCGCACCCGTTGGTCCTGCAGCCGCTGGCCCACGACGTCTCCCTGGCCGCCCCGGCCGGCATCGTGCTCGGCATCGCCACCGCCGTGGAGCAGCAGGCGCCGGACCTGGAGCTGATCCCGCGTTCTTATCCGGTTGAGCCACACGACGTGTGGGTGAGCGAGAAAAGAAGGGCAGGTGCGGCTGCCCGGGCCGACGGTCCCCCGCCCCCGATCACGATCGCCGTCCCCCCGGCCGGCGCCGCCCGGCCCGAGCCGGCGCCGCTCGAGCTGGCCGAGCCGGTGC
>JBOGHQ010000203.1:0-10785 GCA_050744785.1 Acidimicrobiales bacterium
GGCCCGGACGCCTCGCGCACCCAGGCGCCGGGCCGGGAGCGGGCCGGCACGCTGCGGACCGCCGCCGTCCTGGCCGCGGTGGCGCTGCTGGGCGGCGTGGCCGGGTCGGTCACCACCTGGGCCCTGGACGACGACCCCGCCGCCTCCACGACCCTGGCGGGCGGCCGGGCCGCCAGCCCCGGCCGCTCCCTGCTGCTCGACGGCCAGACCCTCGACGTGGCCGGCATCGTGGCCAAGGCCGAGCCCGGCGTGGTGGCCATCCAGGTCGGCGTGGGGGGTCGGGGGTTCGGCGCCGTCGGCGCCGGCACCGGCGTGGTCCTCACCGCCGACGGCGAGATCCTCACCAACGCCCACGTGGTGGCTGGCGCCTCCAGCGTGCGGGTCACCCTCGCCGGCGAGTCCCAGGCCCGCACCGCCGAGGTGGTCGGCACCGACCCCGGGGCCGACCTGGCCCTCCTGCGCATCCCCGGCGCCAGCGGCCTGCCCACCGTGGAGCTGGGCACGTCGGCCGACGTGGCCGTCGGCGACGACGTGGTGGCCATCGGCAACGCCCTGGCCCTCCGCGGCGGCCCCACCGTGACGCGCGGCATCGTCTCCGCCCTGGACCGGTCGCTGGACACCGACGGCGGCACCATCACCGGCCTCATCCAGACCGACGCCTCCATCAGCTCCGGCAACTCGGGCGGACCCCTCGTGAACGCGGTGGGCCAGGTCATCGGCATCAACACCGCGGTGGCCTCGTCCGGGCGGAGCGGAGCGGCCGAGAACATCGGCTTCGCCATCGCCATCGACCAGGCCATGCCCGTGGTCGAGCGGCTCCGGGGCAACACCACCGCCGTGAGCAGCGGGTACCTGGGCGTCACCACCGCCGACCCCGACGACGGTAGCCGGGGCGCCACCGTGGTCAGCGTCGTGGACGGGTCGCCCGCCGACGGGGCGGGCCTCCGGGTGGGCGACCTCATCACCCACGTGGGCGACCGGGCCGTGGACGGCGCCGCCGCCCTGGCCTCGGCTGTCCGTAGCTACGAGCCCGGCTCCGAGGTGGAGCTCAAGGTCGCCCGCAACGGCGACGAGACGGCGTTGACGGTCGACCTCGGGACCGCGCCGTCGAACTGACCGGCTGCGGGTGCCACCATTGAGGGACCCGATCCCAGCCGGCCAGGACCGGCGGCTTCCACGCCACCCGTAGCAATGGCACTCGTCTCACCCGTCCCACCCGTCCCCCTCGTACCCAAGGAGAAGTTGGCATGAAGGCCACCCGCACCCCCGGCGAGACCCTCGAGCAGGCCATGTTCGAGGTGAAGCGCGTGGTGGTGGGCCAGGACCGCATGATCGAGCGGCTCTTCGTCTGCCTCCTGGCCCGGGGCCACTGCCTCCTGGAGGGGGCGCCCGGCCTGGCCAAGACGCTGGCGGCCGAGACCCTCGCATCGGTGATCGGCGGCGAGTTCGCCCGGCTCCAGTTCACCCCCGACCTGGTGCCGGCCGACCTGGTCGGCACCCGCATCTACCGGCCGTCGTCCGAGTCGTTCGACGTGGAGCTGGGCCCCGTGTTCGCCAACGTGGTCCTGGCCGACGAGATCAACCGGGCGCCGGCCAAGGTCCAGTCCGCCCTCCTCGAGGTGATGGCCGAGCGCCAAGTCTCCATCGGCGGCACCACCTTCGAGGTGCCCTCCCCCTTCCTCGTGCTGGCCACGCAGAACCCGATCGAGAGCGAGGGCGTCTACCCCCTCCCCGAGGCCCAGCGGGACCGCTTCTTGATGAAGGTCCTCATCGACTACCCCTCGGGGCGGGAGGAGGCCGAGATCGTGCACCGCATGAGCGTCGACCCGCCCACCCCCGAGACGGTGCTGGGCCCCGACGCCCTTCTCGGCCTCCAGGCCGCCACCGACCAGGTCTTCGTGCACGACGCGGTGGTGGACTACGCCGTCCGCCTCGTGCTGGCCACCCGGGAGCCGGCCAAGCACGACCTGGCCGACATCGCCCCCCACATCGCCCACGGCGCCAGCCCCCGGGCCACCCTCGGCCTGGTGGCGGCGGGCCGGGCCCTCGCCCTGCTGCGCAGCCGCAACTACGTGCTGCCCCAGGACGTCTACGACGTGGCCCGGGACGTCTTCCGCCACCGGGTGCTGCTCTCCTACGAGGCGCTGGCCGACGGCGTGACCGCCGAGCACGTGGTGGAGCGGATCGTCCGCACCATCGTCGCCCCCCGCATCACTCCCGGCCAGGACGGTGAGAGGCCCACGGCCACGGCCGGCACCGCGCCGCCCGCCCCGTCGTCACAGGCGAAGGCGTCGTGACGCCCTCGGCCGCCCTCCCGGACGCGCCCACCGTCGACGTCGCCCACAGCGGGCGCCGGCTGCGCCAGCTGGAGCTGCTGATCACCCGGAGGCTGGACGGCCTGCTCCAGGGCGACCACCAGGGGCTCGTCCCCGGCGGGGGGAGCGAGCCGGGCGACGGGCGGGCCTACGAGCCCGGCGACGACGTCCGTCGCATGGACTGGAACCTCACCGCCCGCTCCGGGTCGCCCCACGTCCGCAACACCATCGCGGACCGGGAACTGGAGCTGTGGCTGGTGGTGGACGGCTCGGCGTCGCTCGACTTCGGCACGGCCAACTGCGAGAAGCGGGACCTGGCGCTGGCCGCCGCCGCCGCCTTCGGCTTCCTCACCGCCCGGGACGGCAACCGGGTGGGCGCCCTGCGGTTCGGGCCCGATGGCTCGGTGGTGATGCCCCCCCGCAACGGCCGGGCCGCCCTGTTGGGCCTGCTGGCCCAGTTGGAGCGGCGGCCTCGGGCCGACGAGGGCACCACGTCCCTTGCCGATGCCCTGCGCCGTGCCCGCCTCACCGCCCGCCGGCGCAGCCTGCTGGTGGTGATCAGCGACCTGCTCGACACCGGTCCCTGGGAGCGGGAGCTGCGGGCGCTGGGCCTCCGCCACGACCTGGTGGTGGCCGAGCTGCGAGATCCCCGCGAGACCGAGCTGCCGCCGGTGGGACTGCTCACCCTGGTGGACCCCGAGACGGGCCGCCGGGTGGAGGTCCAGACCGCCAACCCCCGTACCCGGGCCCGGTTCGCGGCCGCCGCCGCCGAGCAGCTGGCCGCCCGGGAGCGAGCCGTCAAGTCGGCCGGCGCCGGCCACCTGATCTTGTCCACCGACCGTGACTGGGTGCTCGACGTGGTGCGCTTCGTCGCCCGGAGGAGGCGGCGCCGGTGACCTTCCTCTCCGCCTGGCGCCTGTGGCTGCTCCTGGTGCCGGTGGCCCTGGTCGTGGCCTACCTGGTCCTCCAGCAGCGCCGGCCGCAGTACGCCGTCCGCTTCACCAACCTCGACCTGCTGGCCTCGGTGGCCCCCAAGCGGCCGGGATGGCGCCGGCACGTCCCGGCCGCCGTCATGGCCCTGGCCCTGGCCGGGCTGGTGGTCGGCCTGGCCCGCCCGGCCCGGGACGTCCGGGTCCCCAAGGAGGCGGCCACGGTGATGCTGGTGGTCGACGTGTCGGCCTCCATGCAGGCGACCGACGTGGCGCCCACCCGCCTCCAGGCGGCCCGGGAGGCGGCCCTCTCCTTCGTGGACGATCTGCCCGATCGCCTCCGCCTCGGCCTGGTGGCCTTCGACCGCACCACCCGCGTCCTCTCGCCGCCCACCACCGACCACGCCCTGGTGGAGGCCGGCATCGGGGGCCTCACCATCGGGCCGGGGACGGCCGCCGGCGACGCCATCTTCGTGGCCCTCGACGCCATCACCTCCGCCGGGGGGGCCGGCACCACCGACGGCGAGCAGACGGCCGCCATCGTGCTGCTCTCCGACGGCGTCACCACGGTGGGCAGCCCGGTGGAGGACGCCGCCCTGGCCGCCGCGGAGCAGGGCGTTCCCGTCACCACCATCGCCTTCGGCACCGACGAGGGCATGGTGGACTTCGGCGGCCGCATCATCCCGGTGCCGGCCGACCCCGACACCATGACCCACATCGCCGAGACCACCGGCGGCACCTTCTTCGAGGCCGCCTCGGGCGAGGAGCTCAAGGGCGTCTACAAGGACATCGGCTCCCGGGTCGGCTTCACCACCGAGCAGCGCGAGATCGGCATGACCTTCGTGGCCACCAGCGTGGTGCTCCTGGTCGGCGCCCTGGGCGCCGCCCTGGTCTGGTCCAACCGCCTCCTCTGACCCCCGCGCCCTTTCTGCACCCTGAGGTCCGATATGCGGACCTGAAGGTGCAGATTTCGGCTGGGGCTGGGTCAGGCGGGGGAGGAGACGCCCACGCCGCCGCGAGTGGTGGCGCCGTAGCGCTCGATCTCGGCGGCGATGTCGAGGGGGCGGATGGTGGACCGGGCCTCGGTGGTGGCCTCGTCGAGGCGGTCGGCGGGCACCAGCCAGGACACCTCGAACTCGATGCCGTCGGGGTCGCGGGCGTAGAGGGCCTTGGTGGAGCCGTGGTCGCTGGAGCCGACGAGGGCCCGCCGGGCCGACAGCTCGCGGGCCAGCCGCTCCAGCTCCTCCAGTGTGTCCACCTCCCATGCCAGGTGGTAGAGGCCGACACTGCCACGGCCGGCGGGCGAGGCGGCCGCCTGGGCGCCGATCGAGAAGAGCCCCAGGTCGTGGTCGTTGCTGGAGCCAGCCGCCTGGAGGAACACAGCGCCCCGCATGGTCATCACCTGCCGGAAGCCGAGGACCTCGGTGTAGAAGGCAGCCGACTGCTCGGCGTCGCGGACGTAGAGCACGGCATGGTTCAGGCGCTGGATGGGCATCGCTCCTCCTTGGTCCCGAAAGATGCGGGCAGATCGTACAACGTCTTTGAACCCTCAAGTATTTCCGCTACCCTTGCCGGCGTGGCGAACGAGGAGCGGCGGTGGCTGAGTGAGGACGAGCAGCGGACCTGGCGCGCCTTCCTGGGCGCCACCCGCCACCTCTTCGAGGAGCTCGACCGCGAGCTGCAGCGCGACGCGGGCATGCCTCATAGTTACTACGTCATCCTCGTGGCCCTCTCCGAGGCGCCCGGGCGCACGCTCCGGATGACCGAGCTGGCTCGGCTCGCCGGCGCGTCGCCCAGCCGCCTCTCCCACGCCGTCAGCCGCCTGGAGGAGCAGGGCTGGGTGCAGCGATCGGCCTGCGCCACCGACCGCAGGGGCGCCTGGGCCCACCTGACCGACGCCGGGCTCGAGGTCTTGCAGGCGTGCGCCCCCGGGCATGTGGCGTCGGTGCGATGCCACCTCTTCGACCGCCTCACCCCGGCCCAGGTCGGCCAGCTGCGGGCCATCAGCGAGGCCGTCCTGGGCGACAAGTAGGGTCCGAGAGTGGCGCCCCCTTCTGCTGCCGAGCCGGCCGGCGATCCCGCGACGTTGCAGTCGCTCCTCACCGCCCGCAAGGGCGCGGACCGTGACGCGCCCGTCTCCGATTCCTTGCTGGAGGACCCGGTGGAGCTGTTCCACCACCTGGAGACCAGTCGAGGCTTCCATCGCGACAGCGGGCTAGGACGGCTGTTCCACCCCGGCGCCACGTCCCTGCGCGAGAACGTCCGCACCAACAGCCTGCACGTCACCATCGACGACAACCGGGTGTCGGCCCACGTCGACCGGGTCTCGCCCCTCGGCTCCAGGCAGGAGCGCGCCCGCTACTCCTTGGCCCGGGTGGCCCTGCACAACCTGTCCGGTGCCGCCTACGACCTGGGCCGGCTGGTCCGGGGCCGCCAGGGCGACCACCGCTGCGAGCTGGACTGCGAGATCACCATCGGGCCCGACGGGCGCCCGGTGCGGGGTGCGGAGCGGGAGCTGGAGCTGCTGGACCCGGACTCCAGCGCCTGGAGCCTCCACGCCGAGGCGCGCGTCGCCGGGACGATCGACGAGGAGCGCCTGCGCCTCGCCCTGGCCGCAGTGGCCCCCGGCGACGACGTGCTGGAGGTGGTCGACTGCGGCGACGACGACGCCTCGGTGGACCAGGCCCGGCAGGAGCTGCAGGGGGAGGCGGTCCCGGTGGACCAGTCGCCGCCCTTCCGGGTCCTCCTCGCCCACCACGAGGGCGGTGACCTGCTCATGTTCAACTTCAACCACGCCGCCGCCGACGGGCCGGGCGCGCTCCAGGTCGTCCAAGCGTTTGCGGACGCCTATGAGGCCGAACCGCCGGGCCGGCCCGAGCCGCTCGACTTCCTGGCTGCCCACGACCTCCACGTGCGGCCCTCGACGGCCCAGCCGAAGCGCCTGGCCTACCGCTACCGCACCGGTCTCGAGCGGGTGCGCGACGCCCTGGCCCGGCCCACCCGCCTGCGGCCCGAGCACGCCCTCGACCGGCCCGGCCAGGGCTTCCACATGGTGACGGTGGAGGCGTCGGACCCGGCCAGCCTGGCCGCCCACCGCGACCGCGACGTGGACAACGACGTCCTGCTGGCCGCCCTCCACCTGGCCATCTCGGCATGGAACGCCGACCACGGCCTCCACGGCGGCCGCATCGCGGTGCTGGTCCCGGTGGACCTCCGGACCCGGCCATGGGCCCGGGAGGTGGGCAACCTGTCGGTGACGGCGCGGGTGTCCACCACGCCGGCGCAGCGGGCCAGCCCCACGGCCGCCCTGCGGGCCGTGAGGGCTCAGACGGCCCGCAACATCCGCACCCGCACCGGCACGGCCCTCATCGACGCCCTCGACCGCCACGGCCTGTTGCCCCTCTGGGCCCGGCAGTCGGTGATCGTGCTCCAGCCGCTCACCCGCAACCGCCGACTGGACAGCGCAGTGCTGTCCTTCGTCGGCCGCCTCGACACGCCGCCCGCCTTCGGCCACGAGGCCGGCGACGCCACAGAGCTGTGGCTGTCGACCCCTTCGCGGATGCCGCACGGGCTCTCCGTCGGGGCGGCCATCGTGGCCGGCCGCCTCCACCTCGCCTTCCGGCACCCGCTCCGCCTGTTCGGCCCCGCGGGAGCCCGCCACTTCGCCGAGTGCTATCTGGCCCAGATCCGCCTGGTCGCCACCGCCCCACCCCCTGACGACTGAGCCAGCGGACTGCGGCAGGGGGCGGGTGGGGCGCCTACTGCATCCAGACGAGGGTGCCTACTGCATCCAGACGATCAGACCGATGATCGCCATGAGGATCAGCACGCCGAGCATGACCTTGTCGAACAACTTGTCCATGCTCTTGGCCGAATCGATCGGGTGCTTGGTGTTGTGGTGCGACATGGCACCCCGCTGCTTGGTGTACATCGACATCCGAGGGTCTCTCCTGCGTGGTTTGTGGGCCGTTGACCGTCACATCCGACGGTGGGCGGAGGATACCTTTCGCGCCGTCCGCGGTAAAGGCGGTCTCCAGGTAGACGCGTCCCGCACCTAGATCAGGCCGGGCCCAGCCAGGTTGGCGCGCCGGGAGAGGGGCCAGGGGCGGTACCGTGGAGGGTCCATGGGCAGGGCGGGGCCCGGGCGGGCCTGGGTGTTGGCTGGCGTGCTGGCCGTGCTGGCGGCCTGCGCCAGCGGCTCCGGTGGGGACACCACCTCGGTGAGCGCAGCGCCGCGGCCCGTCGCCGCCGGCGGGCCGTCGGTCACCGCCGCGGCGGCGGCCACGACCTCGCCGTCGACGGCACCTCCCACCGCACCGCCCCAGACGGCGGCGCCTACCACGGCGGCGGCCACCACCGCACCGACCACCGCACCCACCACCGCCCCGGCCCCGCCACCGGCGGCCCGGTCCGTGGTGGAGCAACCTTGGGCGCCGTTCGCCACCTTCGACGGGCTGACCCTGTTCCACCCCGCCGCCCGGGTGGAGCGGGTCGGGTTCCACCAGTCCAACCACGACGGCGCCCGCCCCCTCGAGCCGCTACCCACCGCGGTGGCGCCGGTGACCATGGAGGACCGGGAGCGGGGCACGTCACCCCGCAGCGCGGCCGACATCGTCGTCGAGCCGGGCCAGGAGATCCGGGCCGTGGCCACCGGCCGGGTGAAGCGGGCCGGGCGCTACGTCCTGTACTGCCGGCACACCGACTACTTCCTGGTTATCGCCCCGGACAGCCACCCCACCTGGGAAGTGAAGATGCTGCACATCGCCGGCCTGTACGTACGGGCCGGCGACCGGGTCGTGGCGGGCGAGACGGTCGTGGCCCCGGCATCCACCCAGCTGCCCTTCGAGTCGCAGGTGGACGAGCTGGCCCCGGTGGCGCCGGCCTGGCCCCACGTCCACGTCGAGGTGGTGGACCCGAGCATCCCCGACCGCCCCAACCCGGGCGGGAGCAACTGCAACTAGCCGGGGCCGGCGCGTCCCGCCGATTCTTTTCCGGTCTAGCCACACCCAGTGTGGCTGAACGGGAAAACAAGGCGGAGGGCACCCACGTCATCGACGCCGCCGCCGGCGCTCAGAGGCCCGGGTGGGGGGTCAGGCGGTGAGGAGCTCGGTGTCCTCGTCCTCGGTGGGGAGGCCGCCGGGGCGGCCGACGATCATGCCGGCGGCCACGGTGACGTTGGTGCGCTGGTCCACGAGAATGAAGCTGCCGGTGGCCCGGTTGGCCCGGTAGGTGTCGAAGACGAGGGGGCCGCTCAGGCGGAGCGAGACGCTGCCGATGTCGTTGGCGCCCAGCCCCTCTGCCTCGGCGTGGTCGAGTGTGTGGATGTCGAGGCGGTAGTGGAGCTGGTCGACCGTGGCCGTGCACCACCGGCTAGTGTGCTTCATCAGGTACCGGGCGCCCATCACGATGGGCTCGTCGGCCATCCAGCAGACCAAGGCGTCGATGTGGTCGGCCACGTGGGGGAGGTGGTGGCGGGCGCAGATCATGTCGCCCCGCCCGACCTCGACCTCGCCGGCCAGGCGCACCGACACGGCCTCACCGTGGACGGCCTCGGCGACCGGCCCGTCCAACCCGTTCACCTCCTCGACGGTGGTCTCCACGCCGGCCGGCAGCACCACGACCCGGTCGCCGGCCCCCACCGCCCCGGCCACCACCTGGCCGGTGTAGAGGGGCACGCCGCCGGTGCCCTCGCTGGCCGGCACGACCCACTGCACGGGGAGCCGGGCACCCACCTCGGCCAGCAGCTCGGGCAGCTCCACCTCCTCCAGGTAGGGGAGCAGGGGAGGGCCGCCGTACCACGGCATGTGTTCGGACGGCTCCACCACGTTGTCGCCGAGCTTGGCCGACATCGGGATGAAGGTGAGGGTGGGCTGGTCGAAGCGGTTGACGAAGGCGGTGAGCTCCTCGCAGATGGTGCGGAAGATCTCCTCGTCCCAGCCGACCAGGTCCATCTTGTTGACGGCGACCACCACGTGGGGGATGTGCAGGAGCGACGCGATGACGGCGTGGCGCCGAGTCTGCTCCAGCACGCCGTTGCGGGCGTCCACCAGGATCACGGCCAGGTCGGCGTTGGACGCACCAGTGACCATGTTGCGGGTGTACTCGAAGTGGCCCGGCGTGTCGGACAGCACGAAGCGGCGCCGGGGGGTGGCGAAGTACCGGTAGGCGACGTCGATGGTGATGCCCTGGTCCCGCTCGGCCCGCAGGCCGTCGGTCAGCATGGCCAGGTGTACGCCATCGTGGCCCCGGCGGGCGCTGGCATGGGCGACGGCATCGACCTGGTCCTCCATGAGGGCCTTGGCGTCCCAGAGGAGGCGGCCGATGAGGGTGCTCTTGCCGTCGTCAACCGATCCTGCGGTGGCCACCCGCAGGAGCCCCGCGTCCTGGCGGTTCAAAAATATCCTTCCTTCTTCCGGTCCTCCATGGCCGCCTCGGAAAAGCGGTCGTCGGCGCGGGTCGCGCCCCGCTCGGTGACGCGGGTGAGGGCCAGCTCGTCGATGATCTGGTCGACGGTGGCGGCGGTGGACCGGATGGCGCCGGTGCAGGACATGTCGCCCACGGTGCGGTACCGGACGTTCTCCTCGAAGGGCTCCTCGCCGTTGCGGGGCTGGACCTGGGGGCACAGGGCCAGCAGCATCCCGTCCCGCTCGAGCACCTGGCGGCGGTGGGCGAAGTACATCGAGGGCAGCTCGATCTTCTCCCTGGCGACGTACTCCCACACGTCCAGCTCTGTCCAGTTGGAGATGGGGAAGGCCCGCATGTGCTCGCCAGAGTGGATGCGCCCGTTGTAGATGCTCCACAGCTCGGGGCGCTGACCCGACGGGTCCCACTGGCCCAGCCGGTTGCGGAACGAGAACACCCGCTCCTTGGCCCGGGCCTTCTCCTCGTCGCGGCGGGCGCCGGCGAGCATGACGTCGAACTTGTGCTCCTCGATGGTCTCGAGGAGCACCTGGGTCTGGAGCCGGTTGCGGGTCTCACCCGGCCGCTCCTGGATCCGTCCAGCGTCGATCGCCTCCTGGACCGATCCCACGACCAGGCGCAGGGAGAGCTCCTCCACCCGGCGGTCGCGGAAGTCGAGCACCTCCGCGAAGTTGTGCCCGGTGTCGATGTGCACGATGGCGAACGGAACCCGTGCAGGCCAGAACGCCTTCTCGGCGAGGCGCAGCATCACGCACGAATCCTTGCCCCCGGAGAAAAGCAGACCTGGACGCTCGAACTCGGCCGCGACCTCCCGGATGATGTGGATCGACTCGGCCTCGAGCGCCTGCAGGTGTGACAATCGGTAATCGACGGACATGAACTCCACCTGCCGTGGCAACGGGACGGGACGGACGCCCTGCGATGCTACCTGGGCCCTTCAGCGGCGGCCCGGTGCCTCTCGCATCCCGGACCCGAGTGGTGCGCGCCGCCCCCGAACGCGGCCCTCACCTAGGCTGGCCGGCCATGACGCTGTACATCGTCGGGGCGGGGGGATTCGGCCGCGAGACCTACGACGCGGTGCTGGCCGCCGGCGGTCACGACGAACCGGTCGTGTTCTGTGA
>JBOGHQ010000204.1:0-1580 GCA_050744785.1 Acidimicrobiales bacterium
GCCCTGGGGCCGGCCCCCCTGGCGCCGCGGGCCCAGCCGGCCAGCGTGTGGACCGGCACGGAGCTGCTGGTGTGGGGCGGGTTCGGCAACGACGTGCAGCTGGCCGATGGCGCCCGCTACGACCCGGCTGGCGACGCATGGAAGCCCATGGCCGCCTCGCCGCTGTCGCCGCGGACGGCCCGGGGAGTGTGGACCGGGAAGGAGATGATCGTCTGGGGCGGCGGGGTGGCCGAGCGGCTGGCTGGCGACGGCGCCGCCTACGACCCGGTCGCCGATGAGTGGCGGTCCCTCGCCCCGGCGCCCTTGAGCCCACGGGCCCGCCCGGCCCAGGCGTGGACGGGCCAGGAGATGCTGGTGTGGGGCGGCTCAGGCGGTGCCGGTGAGGCCCGCGCCGACGGCGCCGCCTACGACCCGGCCGCCGACAGCTGGCGACCCATGGCACCCGGCCCGCTGTCGGCCCGGTCGGGGAGTGCCGCGGCGTGGACGGGCAAGGAGCTGGTGATCTGGGGCGGGGGCGCGGGCGAGACCCAGTTCGGCGACGGCGCCGCCTACGACCCCGCCGCCGACACGTGGCGGGCCCTGGCCATGTCCCCGCTGGCGGCCCGGATCGGTCCCGGCCACGCGTGGACCGGCGAGCAACTGCTGCTGTGGGGCGGCGGGGGCAGCGGCGGCCATCTGGCCGACGGCGCCGCCTACGACCCCACCGCCGACTCGTGGGAGAAGCTCCCGCCGGCCGCAGGGCTGGCGGCCCGGGGCGGTCACTCGGTGGTCTGGACCGGGGAGGAGCTGCTCATCTGGGGCGGCGGCGACGCCTTCACCTACGGCAACGGCGCCAGCTACCGCCCGGGCGAGGGCTGGGCCATCCTGCCCCGGTCCCGACCCCCGCTGGCCGGGCGGGCCAACACCGCGATGGCATGGACGGGCGATGAGCTCCTGATCTGGGGCGGCAGCATCACCAGCGAGGACGGCTCCCGCTCGATGTCCGACACCGGCGCCGCCTACACCCCGGCCTGACCCCCAAAGGACTGACTGGTATCGGGATCGGTCCCCCTGGGGTCACATTCCGAGGCCAGTGCGGTCGGGGTCAGCCGGAGGCGGCGGCGATGGCGGCCTGGCCGAAGCTGATGCCGCCGTCGTTGGGCGGGATGCGGCGGTGGACGAGCACCTCCAGCCCGGCCGACGACACGTGGTCGACCACGGCCCGGGTGAGGCGGGCGTTCTGGAACACCCCGCCGCTCAGGGCCACGGTGCGAAGTCCCGCCGCCTCCGCCAGCCGGCAGGCCGTCTCGGCCACGGCCCGGCCCAGGCTGGCGTGGAAGCCGGCTGCGATCTGCGCCACCGGCGTGCCCCGGCCCCGCTCGGTCACCACCCGGGCCACGAGGCAGGACGGGTCGAGCACCGCCGGCTCGCCGCCCGTGCCGGCCCCGGGGACGTCGAGCTCGTACACGGGCGCATCCTCGACCGCCACTGACGCCGCGGCCGCCTCCAGCTCGATGGCGGCCTGGCCCTCGTAGCTGACCCGGCTTCGCAGCCCGAGCAGTGCGGCCACGGCGTCGAAGAGGCGGCCGGCGCTGGTGGTG
>JBOGHQ010000205.1:0-8188 GCA_050744785.1 Acidimicrobiales bacterium
CCGTGCAGTCGCCGTTGTGGGAGGTTCCGTTGGTGTTCGGGGCGTTGCCGCTGTAGACGGCCTTCCAGAAGTAGTCACCGGGAGCGGTGGGTGCGAAGCCCACCGTCGGGGGCCCACCGTAGGTGCCGTCACCGTTCACGTTGACGGTGATGCCGGCCACCGGGAACCCGGCCGCCAGGTTGTTGCAGTTGACCAGCCCCGGACCGTAAAGCTTGAAGTTGATGGTGCCGCCCGCGTTGGCGCCGTCGTTGGCGTTGATGGACGGGTAGGTCGCGTTGCCACCGTTGGTGCCGGGCTGCTTGGCTGTGCCACTGAGGGTGGCGTTGTCGTACAGGGTCGTTCCTAGCGGCACCTGCGTGATGTTGGCACCGCTGCCGTCCACGGCCTGGGTGGAGAGGGTGGGCGTCACGGGGTTCACCTGGAAGCATTCTCCGGCCGAGGCGTCGGTGGCGTCGTCGAGGCCGACGGTCGCCGAGTCGAAGAAGCCCCGCCAGCAGTACCGCCCTGCCGACGTCACCGTCACAGCCGGCGACAGGATGGGTTGCGTCGTGCTTTGGCTGACCGCCTGGGCCTCTCCGGCGGACACGCCACCGGTCTCGCACGTCCCGGAAGCGATCGGACCGCAGAGGAAGAACTGGAGGGTCCCACTCCAGGTCTGCACGCCGGTGACCTCCAGATCGGCCGCGTCCTTCACCGCCACCGCACCGGCGGTGGTGATGGAGATGCCGCCGGCAGGGACCGCCGTGCCGCCGCTGTCGCTCGGCGTGGTGGTCAGGGTCGAGCCGCACTGGCCGAAGGTGCCCAGCACGAAGTCCTTCAGCGTGGCCGTCGCCGAGGTCGCCGCTCGGGTCTCCGACACCACGGTCGAGAAGCAGCGATCGCCGAGGTTCAGGGCGCTCAGGTTGAGGCCGGCCTCGAAGAATTCGCCCTGCGCGTAATCGGTGTTGCCCGACTTGTCGAGGAAGGCCCAAGGGGCAGTGGTCAACGAGTCGCTCTCGTTGACGATGCCGCAGAAGGGATCGGCCGGGTCGAGGGCGGCCGTGCACTTGGCCACGGCGGCTTCACCGAGCTTCTTCAGGTTCGGAGCCTCGCAGGTGTCGCTGGCGCTGGGGCAGGCGGCGGGGTTCCATTCGAGCACGTGGATCGTGGACGTGGACCCCCCGTTGCTGAACTCGCTGATGATCAGGATGTCGCCGGTCAGGTGGCTGCCGGTGAAGCCGGTGCCGCCGCCGATCTTGTTGGTGCCGAGCGCGACATCGCCCTGCAGGAACCAGAAGCCCTGCTGGGCGTCACCGCTGTTGTCGAACCGGTCGGAACCGAAGTACAGCAACTCGCAGGTCGCGAACGAACCGGCCGGGCAGGTTTCCGAGTCCGGCGGCAGCGAGTAGCGGGCCGCGAAGGCGTGCAGCAGGTTGTCCTTGTCGGGCAGGCCGCCGGCGTTGTCCTTCCACGCCCACTTCTCGATCGGCTCGGGGTCCTTGGACCCGCCGCCGGTGAAGATGGACGCGTTCAGAGCTCCGTCGTCGGTCCACTCCACCGCCGTGGCGCCCGTGCCGTTGGTGCCAGTGTGCTCGCTCGTGCCGCAGAGTGCGGCAAGGTCGGCATCGCTGATCACCCCGTCGTCGTTGCGCTCGGCGCAGACGTTGTCCCAGTCGTCGCCGTCGATTCCGGCGTCGTTGACGGCGTTGCCCTCCAACTCGAACTGGCCGGTGCCGTGCACGGCCTCGGCGCCGTCGGGGCCGAACAACACGACTGGCACCAGCAGCACGGCTGCCAGCAGGGCCTTGGTCACCCCGATCCGTCCCGACTCACCGCTCGCGGCGGAGGCACGAGGTCTCCGGCGGAGAAGGCCGAGCCTCGACGGGCTCTTCATGTGCTTGTACATGCTCGCTCTCGCTCCTTGCTCGTCCGAACCGCCGACCAGAAGGGACAGGCAGGGATGGAGCGATGCACCTGTCGACGCCGCCCCCCAGTTCCCCGTTGGCCCCGATTGGACCCCCCGGTCATTTGACCTACTTGTTCTACGTATAGGACGGCGGGGCGCCAATTGCTAGTCCCCGTCGCGGAATTTTCCGCGTGTGTGGCCGCAGTTCGCCTGATGCGTCGAGATCGGGGGCGGCACACGCCTGATGCATGGGGGACGAATCGGCCCCGGTGGAGGGCCGGCGGGCGGATGCCGGCCCTCCACCTCCCGGGGGACCATCAGGTCGAAGGACCACCGGAGCACTTGACGGCCGACCGAACCTCCACACCGCAGACGCCCGACGCGTGGAGGATCCCCCACCCGACCCCCTTGGTCAAATGACCTACTGCTCCAGACCTATAGGCGCCGCGACAGCCAATTTCTAGCTGCAATACGTCGAGATTCGGAGGGTTCTACCCGGCTTCGTCGTCCGGCCCCCCGTCGAGCGGCTGGAGCCGGTGTACTTCCGCCTCGGCCCGGAAGACGACCTCCCGCAACGGGAGGCCCGCCCGCCGGGCGGCCCGGGCTGCGTCGTCGTGCTCGACCTTCACCCGACCGGGGCTGATCTTCACCCGAACGGGGAGGCCGTCGACGTCCACGACGGTCTCCTGCCGGGTGCGGGGCCAACGCTCCACCGTGGTGGCCCGGATGCCGAGCGATCCCGTCTCGGCCAGCAGCACCTGGCCGATCTGGGCCACCAGCACCGGGTCGCACAGGGCGCTCAACGTGTAGGCCGGACGGCCCTTCTTCATCAGGATGGGCGTGACCCAGGCGTCGTGGGCGCCCGCGTCGAGGAGCGCCGCGATCGCATGGGCGACCACCTCGCCAGTGACATCGTCCACGTTCACCTCCAGCAGGCTGGCCGGCTGGCCGGGCGGCGAGCCGGTCTGGCTGATCAACCGCCCGACGACGACCTGGGTGGCGTTGGGGAGCCCGTCGAGGTCCCGGGTGCCCGCTCCAAACCCCGTGGCCGCGATGGTCATGGCCGGGAGCGGCCCATAACCGGTGGCGAGCGAGGCCAGCAGGGCCGCGCCGGTTGGCGTGGTGAGCTCGACGCTGACCTCCCGGCCGTAGGTGGGCGCGCCTCGCAGGAGCTCCACCACGGCGGGCGCCGGGTTGGGGAGCAGGCCGTGGGCGCTGCGCACCATGCCGACGCCGGTGGCGACGGCGCTGGAGGACACCTCGTCCACGCCGAGCACCTCCAACGCGGCGCAGGTGCCCACCACGTCGACGATGGCGTCGACGCCGCCCACCTCGTGGAAGTGGACGCGAGATGGGTGCCGGCGGTGGAGCCGCCCCTCTGCCCCGGCCAGCGCCCCGAAGACGGCCAGCGACCGCTCCCGCACCCGAGTAGGCAGGCGCGCCTCCTCCACCAGCCCGACGATGTGGGCGTGGGTGCGGACCACGGCGCTCTCCTCGGCCTTGACGTCGACCTTCACCGCCGCGATGCCGCCCCGCTGCACCGGATGGGCCTGGAGGTCCCAGCCCGTGAAGGGCAGCCGGCGCAGGATCGTGCGCACCTCGTCCAGATCTGCGCCGGCGTCCAGCAGGCCGCCGAGGGCCATGTCGCCGGCGATGCCGGCGAAGCAGTGGAACCAGGCCGCCAGTCCCATCAGCGCAGCAGGCGAGCCACGGCCAGTGCCGCGCCGAAGCCGTTGTCGATGCCGACGACCGTGATGCCCGCCGCGCAGGACGACAGCATGCCGAGCAGCGCGGTGATGCCCTCGAAGGACGACCCGTAGCCGGCGCTGGTGGGCACGGCCACCACCGGGCAGGCCGCGATGCCGCCCACCACGCTGGGGAGCGCTCCCTCCATGCCGGCCACGACCACGACGGCGTCGGCCGCGGCCAGGTCGTCGGCAGTGGCCAGGAGGCGGTGCACGCCGGCCACGCCGCAGTCGGCCAGCAGGTCGGGCCGGAACCCGTGAGCGGTCAAGGTGGCCACGCACTCCTCGGCGACGGGCAGGTCGGCGGTGCCGGCCGTCACCACGAGGATGCGACCCGGCCGCTCCGGCGACGGCCGCCAGGCCAGGGTGGTTCCCCGCTGACGGCCACCGGGGTTCCGGGCCAGCGCGGTGGCCGCCTGGTTGTCGTCGGCCCTGGTGAGCAGCACGGGCGACCTACTGGGCTCCGAGAGGAGCTCGGCCACGATGGCGGCGCAGTCCTCAGGCCGCTTGCCCGGCGCGTACACGGCCTCGGCCAGCCCTTGGCGCAGCGCCCGGTGATGGTCGACCCGGGCGAACCCGAGGTCCGCGAAGGGCAGCCGGCGCAGGCGGGCCACGGCGTCGTCGGGGGTGGCCGCGCCAGAGCGCACGTCGGCGAGCAGGCTGCGAAGGGTTGCCTCATCCATGACAGGCCCAGTATCCGGGAAACGGGCTGCTTGTGCCGCATTTTCGGCGGGAATCCACCCTTCTCGCCAGCGGGCGGGGCAGTATCCCTGTGGCGCTCGGAGGAGGGCTCTCATGGCTGCGACGGGTCGGAACCAGCGGTGCCTTTGCGGGAGCGGTCGGAAGGTCAAGCGCTGTTGCGGCGAACGCCGGGGGCCGGGCGAGCGGGACCTGGCTCGGGCGTTCCTGGCCACGCTGGCCCCACCCTCCGCCCTCGTCCTGATCCGGTGCCCACGGGCGGAGCTGCGTCGGCTGCACGACGAGATGGTGGAGTTGCCGGAACGCCACACCTCGCTGCAGCTGCGTCTCCCCAGGCTCATGACGCCGCAGTTGGAGCGGCTCATGGATGCCATCGACGACGACGACGTCGACGAGATGGACGCCGCCCTTCCTGCCGTGCTCGACAGGCTCGACACGCCGGTGGCCCGGGCCCACCTGGCCCGGGCCGTCATCCGGCTCCGCGACGACGGCGAGATCGACGCCAAGGTGGCGGCCTGCACGCTGGTCGACCTCTCCGCACCGTCGCTTCGGGCCTTCATCTCCGCCGCGGTCCTGTGTGCCACCGCAGTGGCCACTGGCCAGCTACGGACGCCCTCCGGCCTGGTGGTGGCGAGCCGCGTCTGAAGCTGATTCAACCCCAGGGCGTCGCCTCGCCGGCCGGCGGCCCGATCAACTCAGCGACCGACCTCCGAAATCTGGCCGGTTCGACGGCTGGATAGCGGTACAGCTCCGGGCTGATGGCATCGAAGGCGGCCCACACCGCGGCGGGCTCGATCAACCCGCGCTCCAGCATGGCGGCCACATCCTGACGATCACGCTCGTGGCCCCGCTCGATCTTGGACAGCGCCTGTGCCACAAGGTCGAAATGGCGGACCGTGAGGAGTCCCTCTTTGCCTTCCCAGGGGCTCCGATCCTGCCAGCCGGGCTGCACGGGAATGAAGTCGTCCGGCGAGGCCAGCTCCACGTTGAGCTCCAGCTCCTCCTTCAGAGCCGGGATAGCGGAGAGGAGATCGCCCCTGTCGGGCACGAACTTCAGATCGACGTCGATCGTGGATTCCCTCCAACCGAGCAGCACGGCAGTGGCGCCGCCGGTCAGGTAGGCGGTGGTCGGCAGACGGGCCACGGGGCCCAGACGACGCAGGAGCGAGCGAATGCGATCGGCGGTGGCTAGGCGACGCATCCAGCCGCCCGCTCGAAGCTCACGAGCCGGCGAACGAGGGCGTTGTAGCGTCCGTGAGCGGCGTCGGGATCCTCGGTGGCCAGTGTCTCCCACAGACGATGGTCGGCGTCTGGGACCGGGTTCGTCACCGTGAACCCAAGAGCTCGTAGCCGGGAGGCGGCTAGCGACGCCAAGAGGGCCTCGACGGTCTGCCTCCCGGCCGCCAGATCAGCAAGGCCGGCCGCGACGAGCTCGCTGCCGGGCAGATCATCGCGGACAGAGCGCACCGCGCGGCAGGGTACCGCCTCAGGATCGTACGCCGCCGCATAGCCTCTTGGCCCGATGCAGCGAGTGGCGTTCCTGGGCCCGCCCGGGACCTTTACCGAAGAGGCGTTGCTGACCCAGCCCGATCTGGCCGAGGCCGAGCTGGTGCCCATGCGATCCATGCCGGACGTCTTGGCCGCCACCGAGGCCGGCGAGGCGGACCTTGGCTTCGTGGCGCTTGAGAACTCGATCGAGGGCACGGTGAACATAAGCCTCGACGCCCTCATCTTCGACCACGACCTGCTCATCCGCCGCGAGGTGATCCTGCCGGTCAGCCTCTGCCTGCTTGCCCCACCCGGCACCACCACCGCCGAGGTGCAGCGGGTCGTCTCCTTCCCGCATGCCACCGCCCAATGCCGGGAGTGGTTGAGCCGGCACCTCCCCGGCGTGGAGCTTGTGGCGTCCAACTCGACCGCCGAGGCGGCCGAGACGGTGGGCCGGGACCGTCCCAGCGGAACGGCGGCGGTCGGCACTGCACTGGCCGGCAAGCTCTACGGGCTGGACGTCCTGGCCTCATCCATCGGCGACCACCCGGACAATGCCACCCGCTTCGTGCTCGTGGCCCGATCGGGCATCCCCGCGCCCACCGGGCACGACAAGACCAGCATCGTCTGCTTCCAGGGCGACGATAGGCCCGGCAGCCTGCACGCCATCCTCGGCCAGTTCTCGGCTCGCAACATCAACCTGACGAAGCTGGAGTCACGGCCCACCAAGAGCCGGCTCGGGAACTACTGCTTCATCATCGACCTCGAGGGCCACGTGGACGACGAGGTCGTGGCTGACTGCCTTCGGGACCTCCACTCCCAGCTGGCCGGGCTCAAGTTCCTCGGCTCGTACCCCGCCGCCGGCGAGCATGGCCCCGCCATTCGTCGCGACGCCGAGGCGGCCTGGAAGGCTGCCGACGCCTGGATGAGCGAGATCCGGAGCCAGGTCTCGCCTTCAGGAGCCTGACGTCGGCGCCGGGTAGCCTGCCGTCCCCGGGAGGGATGGCAGAGCGGACGATTGCGAGGCTCTTGAAAAGCCTTGGGCGCGAGCCCCGTGGGTTCGAATCCCACTCCCTCCGCCGCAGGTCAGAGGCTATTTCGCTATTACGGTAATAGTCTCGGCATCTGGCCATTGACCAAAAATCGGTCCAAGTATGTTGCCCGAGCTGACGGAGCGATGTGGACGCCGGCACATAGCGCGAATTGAGGACGGGTCGTTGAGGGCGGGAGGTTGCGTCAGGTGTCAAGGTGGCGGAGGACGGTGATGCCAAGGCAGTAGCCGGAGGAAGTGGACCCGGTGTTCTCCCCCGTTCGAGGAGCCACCGGGTTCTGCGGCCAGATCGGGCACTCCGACGCGGTTCTCGATCATGGGCGTCAGCAGCGCGCGCCGCTGGGGCAAGCCGTGGCCGGACGGCAGGATCACCCACTACTGGACCGAGGTCGAGTTCTTGAACCTTCCGACGGGCTTAGTAGCCTGCGCGCCCATCTTGGCTCGTCTGTCGGCTGCGTGGTTGGGAAGGTGGCGGTGACCGCGGCCAGCGAGCGCCTCGCCGCCCTGCTGGGCACGTTGGCCTCGGCTGGTTCGTTCAGCGCCCGGCGCACCGCGCCGGCCGGCGACCTGTCGATCGAGGTGCGGGGGATCGGGCCTCTTGGCCTCCCCGTGCCCGACGCGCAGGCGCGCCAGCTGTGCCAGATCGGCAGACCGGCGCGGTACGGGCAGTCCGAGCGAACGTTGCTCGACCCCAGGGTCCGCGACACCTGGGAGATCCCCCTCAGCCGGGTGAGGATCGACAAGCGCCGGTGGGCGAAGACGCTTCACCCGGTGCTGGAACGGCTCCGCCGCGATCTCGGCCTCCCCGACGGTTGCCAGCTGGCAGCCGAGCTCCACTCCATGCTGGTCTACGCCCCCGGGCAGTTCTTTGTCCCGCACCAGGACTCCGAGAAGGACGACGCGATGGTCGGATCGCTCGTCGTGACCCTGCCGTCCTCCTTCACCGGCGGGGCCTTGGTGGTGGAGCACGGCGGCCAGCGGGTGACCTATCGCGGGTCCAAGGCCTCGCTCTCGTTCGTGGCGTTCTTCGCTGACTGCCGCCACCAGGTGCAGCCGACCCGCAGTGGCCACCCGTGGTGCTCACCTACAACCTGCTCCTGCGGGGCGACACAGCGGCGGACCCGGCCGAGCCGGTGGCAGTCGATGCCGCCGCCCGGTGCCTTCACGACCACTTCACCACGCCTCGCCCGCCCCGGTGGGCGGGCGACAACGCCGCCGCCGATCCGCCCGGCCGGCTGGCCTACCTGCTCGACCACGAGTACACCGAGCGGGGCCTGAGCTGGTCCCGGCTCAAGGGCAGCGACGCGACCCGGGCCGCCG
>JBOGHQ010000206.1:0-3761 GCA_050744785.1 Acidimicrobiales bacterium
CGTCCGCAGCCCGCCCACGGCCGCCGCAACCACGGGCGTGCCGCAGGCCGCCGCCTCCAGGGCAACCAGCCCGAAGGACTCGGAGCGGCTGGGCACCAGGCACACGTCGGCCGCCCGGTAGAACGTGGACAGCCGCTCGTGGGGCTGTGGCGCCACCATGCGCACCCGACCGGCCACGCCGAGGTCGGCGGTCAGGCGGCGGATGCGCTCCACCTCGGCCGCCCCGCCGGCGCCGCTGGGCCCGCCCACCACGGCCAGGAACGAGTCGGGGAAGGACGGCGTCAGCTCGGCCAGGGCGCGGACGGCGACGTCGAGCCCCTTCAGGGGCTGGATGCGCCCCACGAACAACAGCATGGGCCCGCCCGCCTCCCAGCCCAGCGCCCGCCGGGCCTGGGGCCGGTGGCCGGGCGAGAAGAAGGCGTGCTCCACGCCGGGAGCCACGATCTCGATGCGGGCCGGGTCGGCGTCGTACCGCGCGGTGATCTGGTCGGCCTCCACCGTGCACGAGGCCAGCACCGCGTCCGAGCAGCCCATGACGTCCAGCTCGGCCTTGGCCCGGCGCTCCGGGTCGGTATCGCCCTCGGCCTTGACCCGGGCCAGGGTGTGGAAGGTGGACACCAGCGGCAGCTCGAGGCGGTGCTTGAGGGCGTGGCCCACCAGCCCCGACAGCCAGTAGTTGGCCGAGATGGCATCGGCGGGATGTCCTTGGGCCATGCGGGCCTCCACCCCGTCGGTGAACTCCTCCACCACCTGGGGCAGGTCCTCCTTGGCCATCGGCCCGAGGGGGCCGGCCGCCACGTGGTGGACCCGCAGCCCCGGCTCCACCGTGACCACCGCCGGGCGGGCGGGGTCCCAGGCCCGGGTGTAGACGTCGCACTCCATGCCGGAGCGGGCCAGGGCGCCGGCCAGCTGGCGGACGTAGACGTTCATGCCGCCACCGTCGCCGGTGCCCGGCTGGGCCAGCGGTGAAGTGTGCATGGAGAGAACGGCCAGCCGGCGCATCTGGATCAAAGGCAACCCTAGGCGGGCCGGGGATCTTCCCCCGGATCAGCCCAGCAAGCTGTCGACGCTGGCCTCGCCCGACTTGTAGCGCCGCACCAGCTCGGCCTGCAGGGCGTCCAGGCGCTCGTGCAGGGCCCGCCGCTGGCCCGACACCTTGCGCTCCAGCTCCACCATGGCGTCGGCCAGCCGGCGCACCTCGTCGTCGGGCGTCTCGGCCAGGGTGCTGGCCTTGTTGACGTCGAAGATGCGGTCCAGCTCGGCGGTGAGGAGCCGGTGGTTGACGTCGGGCAGATCGAGGCTGGGCAGGCGGCCGGTGGTGGTGCGGTTCCCCCGCTCGGTGAGGATCTCGGTCAGCTGGTCGATGATCTCCGAAAGCTCCCCGGTGCCGCCCTCGGCCCGCCGCTGGATCTCGGCCAGCACGATGTCGAGGCGGACCTGCACCAGCCGGCGCAGGTACGACAGGGCCGACTCCGCCTCCGAGCAGGCCAGCTTCCGGGCCCGAAGCTCCTCGATGGGCAGCTCGGTGAGGCCGGTGGCGTAGTCGGGGGCGAGGAGGGTATCGAGGTCGAGGGCCTCGGGCATTGCTCGGATGCTACCGCCGGACTCCCGCCTTGCCTGCTCAGCGCACCTGGCCGCCGCGCTCGGGCGGGTGGTAGCGGAACACGACCCGGCCCCACACGTGCGGCACGGGGCCGAAGGTGCGGCTGTCCGTGCTGGCCGCTTCGTTGTCGCCGGCCACGGTGTGGCCCTCCGGGCCGGCGGCCGTCACCCGCTTCACGAGGAGCCGGTCGGCGTCACGGGGGTCGACCAGCACCACCAGGTCGCCGGGCCGGCCCCGCCGGCACCGCACCGCCACCACCCGGTCGCCGGGCAGCAGGGTGGGCCGCATGCTGTCGCCCTCGACCGCCACCCGGCGCGTGGCCACGGCCATCGCTGCCAGCCCGGCGGCGGCGCCAACTGTTGCTGCGCCCAGCAAACGGGTAGAAACCAAGGTCGACAACCACCGTCGCAATCGAAGGAGCATCCTCATGCGCATTCTCCCCCGGCTCCTGGAGCTCGCCGACCGGGCACGGCCGCCGTGGACCGCGTCGGCCCACTGCGATCTCCCCTGCGGGGTCTACGACCCGGCCCAGGCCCGCATCGAGGCCGAGTCGGTGCAGAAGATCATCGAGAAGTTCCACGCGTCCAGCGACGAGGACTTCCGCCAGCGCTGCCTCATCATCAAAGAGCACCGGGCCGACCTGGTGAAGCACCACCTCTGGGTGCTGTGGACCGACTACTTCAAGCCCGAGCACCTGCAGCAGTTCCCCGAGCTGCACGACCTGTTCTGGCGGGCCACCAAGGCCGCTGGCCAGACCAAGCAGACCACCGATCCGGCCAACGCCGAGAGGCTGCTGGAGCTCATCGACGAGATCGCCACGGTCTTCACCAAGACCAAGCAGAGCTGAGGCCAGAGCGTCCCAGCATCTCGCCGCCTTCGGCGGTACCGTTCGGCGCAGGGCAACGAGCGTGGGGGTACGTCGATGGAGATCTTCTCGCAGGCCGGCGGCGAGATGCTGTCCCGGTGGGGGCACTACCTCGCCGGTGTGACCTGGATCGGGCTCCTCTACTACTTCAACTTCGTCCAGGTCCCGACCTTCGCCGAGTTCCAACCCGGCACCCGCACCGAGGTCATCGAGAAGCTGGCCCCGCGGGCCCTGTGGTGGTTCCGGTTCGGGGCCATGCTCACCCTGGCCACGGGCCTGTTCATCCTGGGCTTCCAGGAGAACCTCACCGACGGGGACTATTTCAAGAGCGCGGCCGGCATCAGCATCTCCACCGGCATCCTGCTGGCGCTGGTGATGTTCACCAACGTCTTCGCCGTCATCTGGCCCCAGCAGCAGATCGTGATCGCCAACGCCAAGCGGGTGGCGGCCGGCGGCGAGCCCGACCCGGCGGCCGTGGCCGCTGGCCGCAAGGCCCTCCTGGCCTCCCGCACCAACGCCTTCATGTCGATCCCCATGCTGTGGTTCATGGGCGTGACGAGCCACTTCTCGGGCCGCTACGAGTTCACGCCCGAGGGTGGCCAGCGCCTCACCTACTGGGTCATCACCCTGGCCCTGGTGGCCGCTGCCGAGCTCAACGGGCTCGGCCGGATCGGCGGCTACGAGCCGGGCGGCACCAAGGTGTACCTGGACGACCACAAGAACACGATCATGGCCGGCTTCGGCCTCTGGCTGGTCTTCGTGCTCCTCTGGGAGATCCTCTTCTGACCTTCAACGCGGACGGCGCCGGCTATTCGAGGATCAGCGCGGCCACCAGGCACCACACCGGCGCCACCACCAGCATCGAGTCGAGCCGGCGCAGGGCCGGCACCCGCAGGCGGCGGTCGCCGAGCAGGGCCGAGCCCAGGTAGGGCCCGAGGGGCACGAGCACGGCGGCCAGTGCGCCGAGCACCCACGGGCTGGCCCCCCGGAAGGGCGGCACCAGCACAGCGGCCACGGCCAGGGTGACAGCGGCCATGCTGGCCACGCCGGCAGCGGTGCCCTCCCATGCGTTGTTGGCGCCCGTGCCGACCACATAGACGCTGGCGTCGTGGACGCTCACCAGGGCCAGCAGGACGAACACCGGCACCAGGCCCGACTCGAGGAGGAGCACCGGGGCGGCGCCGGCCAGCCCCGAGGTGGCGGCGATGAGGAGGGTGAGGCGGGGGTCGGCGTGCTGGGGCCCGCCGGCCAGCGAGCCGGCCACCACCAGCGCCACGACCAGCACGGCCACCG
>JBOGHQ010000207.1:0-5565 GCA_050744785.1 Acidimicrobiales bacterium
GGCCCTCGCGTCCCGTTTTCTGAACCGCCAGGGTCGGCATGCGGACCTCACGGTTCAGAAAGCGGATGAGCCGGTGCAACCGGCGGAGGCGGAGCCCGACCCGGCGCCGCCGGCAGCGGAGCTCGACGTGCACGTCCCCGAGGAGCCGGTGCCGGCCGGCTCCCAGCTGTCCATCGATCTGGGGCCGGCCGCGGCCGCCACCCCCTGGCGGCTCCCGCCGCTCTCGTTGCTCAAGCGGGCCAAGTCGGCCGAGGTCGACCACCGCGTCCTCGACGCCAGGGGTCGCACCCTGGAGGAGGCCCTGGCCGCCCACGGCGTGGAGACCCGCCTCCTGGGCAAGACGGTGGGGCCCACCGTCACCCGCTACGAGCTGGAGCTCGGGCCTGGCGTCAAGGTGGCCCGGGTCACCAGCCTGCAAAAGGACATCGCCTACGCCATGGCCGCGCCCGACATCCGGCTGCTGGCGCCCATCCCGGGCCGGTCGGCCATCGGGGTGGAGGTGCCCAACGTCACGCGGCAGCTGGTGGCCCTGGGCGACGTGCTGGCCAGCGCCGAGGCCAGGACCGCCCGCCACCCCCTGGAGGTGGCCCTGGGCCGGGACATCGCCGGCCGGGCGGTGATCGAGAGCCTGGCCGCCATGCCCCACCTCCTCATCGCCGGCGCCACCGGCGCCGGAAAGTCGAGCTGCCTCAACTCGGTGCTCACCTCCATCCTGCTGCGGGCCACCCCCGACCATGTCCGCATGATCCTGGTCGACCCCAAACGGGTGGAGCTGGGCCAGTACAACGGCCTGCCCCACCTGCTCACGCCGGTGGTGGTCAACCCCCGCAAGGCGGCCAACGCCCTGGCCTGGGCCGTGCACGAGATGGAGCGCCGCACCGACCTGCTGGCCGAGGTGGGCGTGCGCGACATCGCCGGCTACAACGCCGCCTTCGACCGGGGCGACCTCACCGCCGAGCAGGCGCCCGGCATCCCGGCCGCCGTCGAGCACAACCGCCTGCCCTTCGTCCTGGTGGTGGTGGACGAGCTCAACGACCTCATGATGGTGGCGGCGCGCGACGTGGAGGAATCGATCTGCCGCATCGCCCAGATGGGCCGGGCCTTCGGCATCCACCTCGTCATCGCCACCCAGCGGCCGTCGGTGGACGTCATCACCGGCGTCATCAAGGCCAACATCCCGTCCCGGCTGGCCTTCGCCGTGTCGTCACTGGCCGACAGCCGCGTCATCCTCGATCAGGCCGGCGCCGAGCGCCTGGTGGGCAAGGGCGACATGCTCCTCCTCACGGCGTCGTCCAACGTGCCCCGCCGCATCCAGGGCCCCTGGGTGGGCGAGGACGAGGTGCGGGCCGTGGTGGCCCACTGGCGCCGCCAGTCCTCCCCCCGCTACGTCGAGGGCGTGGAGGGGGAGTCGGGCGACGGCGCGGGCCGGAGCGGCGCGGCCGCGGGTGACGAGGACGACGACGGCATGGTGACCGCCGCCATGGAACTGGTGGTGCGGTCCCAGCTGGGCTCCACGTCGATGCTGCAGCGCAAGCTCCGGGTCGGCTTTGCCCGGGCCGGGCGCATCATGGACCTGCTCGAGCAGCGCGGTGTGGTTGGCCCGTCCGAGGGCTCCAAGCCGCGCGCCGTGCTCATGACGGCGGACGAGCTGGAGCAGCGGGAGGCCGGCGCGCCGACCACCTAGCCGCCACGGCTACAGGGGCAGACCGGGGATCTGGACGGCGGGGGCGAAGGTGATGTCGGCGATGAGGTGCTGCAGCTCCTCGGGCAGCCCGTCGAGGACGAGGGTGCGGCTCCCGTCCTCCAGGGACACCGGGTTGCCGAGCTGGTTCTCGTCCACGGTGAGGGCGACGTCGAAGAAGCGCTCGAACAGCGACTGCTTGCCCCCGATGGAGAAGGTGCTGCCCACCGGGGCGTGCACCTCGAAACCCTCGCTGGTGAAGAACTGCTTGGCCCGGGCCACCTGGGCCACCGCGACGGGCACCTTGACCTCGCGGGTCTCCTCGCCGGGGGCGGGCGCGATGTGGATCCCCTCCGGCACGTCGACGTGCATGGGAGGGCCGCCCTCCTCCGCTTCATCGCCACCCTCGGGGGCGCGCTCCTCGACGGGCTTGAGCTGTACCACGGCCGACAGCCAGCGGTCGGTGTTGCGATCGAAGTCCACCACGGCACCTGAGCCTACCCGGGCCGTGGTGGTACTCAGGGCGCCCACCCCCCGTCGCCGGTGTTTCGGCGCACCTTCGCGAACCGGCCGCTGGACGCGACGGAGGCGCCCTCGTCGCTGAAGGCGCCTCCGGGTGATGGTGCTTGGGTTTGGCGGTTCGGCCGGTTCGCTAGGCAGCCCGCACCGGGGCGCGCCGCTGGTGGCGCACCTCCGGCTCCTCACCGTCCGAGGAGCCGAGCCAGTGGAAGGCGGCCCGCCAGACGCTGGTGGCGCCGGCGATCACGAGACCGGTGAGGAACGTCCCCATCCAGTCCTCGCGGAGCGCCACGCCCCAGCTCTCGAACAGCGAGTAGTCCATGACGAAGGCGCCGACCACGGCGAAGACCATGGTCACCAGGCCATGCAGCTTGGTGGTGTCGGGTGCCAGGTCCTCCAGCACGTCGACGAGCTTGAACAGCGCCAGGCCCAACAGCAGGGTCACGGCGAAGGTGTACATCGTTTGCTTCCTCCTGACGGGAGGTCGTGGTGTCCCGTCGATGATTGGACCGTCCAAGGCGTCGCTGGGTAACACGTCTACGGTGTCGCCGATGCGCGCCACGGCCCCCGCCTCATCGGCCAACCTGGGCCCTGGCTTCGACACCTTGGCCGTGGCCCTCGGCCTCCATGTGGAGGTGGAGGTCGAGGACGCCGACCGGCTGACCGTCACCACCGAAGGCGAGGGTGCCGACCTGCCCGCCGACGCATCGCACCTGGCGGCGCGCGTCGCCACCGCCGCGGCCGGCCATGACCGCCTGGCCATCACCGTGCGGTCGTCCATCCCGGTGGGGCGCGGCCTCGGGTCGTCGGCCGCCCTGGCCGCCGCCGCCGCGGCCGCGGCCGGGTCCCCCGACCCCCTCGCAGTGGCGACCGGGGTCGACGGCCATCCCGACAACGCTGCCGCGTCGGTCATGGGCGGTCTGGTGACGTCCACCACGGTGGACGGGGTCGCGGTGGTACGCCGGCTCGACCTGGACCCGGGCTTGGCCTTCGTGGTGCTCGTCCCCGACCGCGCGCTGCCGACCGAGGAGGCCCGCCGGGCCCTCCCCGCCTCGGTGCCGCACGGCGACGCGGTGTTCAACCTGGGTCGCCTCGGACTGCTCGTGGCCGGCCTGGCCGACCGCCGCCTGCTGCTGGCGGCGGCCACCGAGGACCGCCTGCACCAAGGCCCGCGGGCCGCCCTGTTCCCCGAGGCTCCCGCCCTGTTGCAGGGGCTGGTCGAGGCCGGCGCGCTGGCGTCGTGCTGGTCCGGCGCCGGGCCCACCCTGCTGGCGCTGTGCGACGGGGCGGGGGCCGAATCGGTGCGGTCGGCGGGCGACGAGCTGCTCGCCGGCGCCGGGGTCACGGGGCGGGCGCTGCTGCTGGCGCCGGACCTCGACGGGCTGGTGGTCACCGGTCCCGGCGCCGGCGTGGGCTAGCGTCGAGGAATGGCCACGTACGAGGGTTACTGCGTGAAGTGCAGGGAGAAGCGTGAGTTCGACGGCCAGGAGGTCGAGATGGCCAACGGCCGGCGAGCCGCGCAGGGCACGTGCCCGAACTGCGGCACGAAGATGAACCGCATGCTGGGCAAGAAGGCCTGAGCCGGGGCCGGTTCGGCCCACGGCGGACGTGCCCAGCCGCCCCTCCCGAGACCTGGTCCCCCTACCCAATCCCCATCCGGGGCGGGACTACGAGGTCCGGTGCGAGACGCCGGAGTTCACCTGCGTCTGCCCCATGACGGGGCAGCCGGACTTCGCCACGGTGCGGATCAGGTTCGTGCCCGACCAGTCCATCGTCGAGCTCAAGTCACTCAAGCTCTACCTCTGGAGCTACCGCGCCGAGGGCACCTTCCACGAAGAGGTCACCAACCGGATCCTTGATGACCTGGTGGCGGCCCTCGCGCCGCGCCGCATGACGGTCACCACCGAATGGCTGGTCCGGGGCGGGATCAGCACCACCGTCGAGGCGTCGCACCCCTGACCGAGCCGCTCGCCCTGCCCCGGACAGAGGCGGCCGTCACGGAGGGCGCCGGTGCCGGTCTCCATGTCGGATCCCAGCTGGCGCTGTGGTGGAACGGGAGGCCGGGATGGCTGGCCCTCGGTCAGGCCGCCGCGGGCGTCGAGATGTCGGCGGCGACACTGCTCCCGTGGTTCTCGGCCACCAAGCCGGTGACGGCGGCCGCCGTGCTACAGCAATGGGAGCGGGGGCGGCTGGACCCCGACGAGCCGGTGGCCCGGCATGTCCCCGAGTTCGGCCAGGCCGGCAAGGAGGGCGTGACGCTGCGGCACCTGCTCACCCACACCGCCGCCCTGGCCGCCACGACGAAGGACGACGACGACGGGGACGGCCTCCTGGCCGTGGCCTGCGCGTCGCCGCTGGTGGAGGACTGGGCCCCGGGCCGGCGGGCCGCCTACTCGCCCCGCCTCGGGTTCCAGGTGCTGGGCGAGGTGGTACGCCGGGTCGACGGCCGGGCCTTCGACGCCTACGTGGCCGAGGAGCTGTTCGAGCCGTTGGGCATGGCCGACTCGTGGTTGTGCCTCACACCGCAGCGCTACGGCGCCTACGGCGAGCGCATGGGCCAGATGCACGACACCAGGCGCCAGCCGCCCCGGCCGGTGGAGGCCCTCGCCGGTGCGGGCGGGTTCGGTGCCGTGCGCCCCGCCAGCAGCGGCGTCGGTCCCGCGTCCGATCTGGTGCGGTTCTACGTGGCGATGTTGCACAAGGGCGAGCTCGACGGCGTGCGGGTGCTGTCGCCCCAGACGGTGGACGCCATGTGTGCCCGCCACCGGGCCGGCGTCAAGGACGAGACCTTCGGCGCCGTGGTCGACTGGGGCCTCGGCGTCATCGTCAACTCCTGGCACTACCGGCGCCAGCCGGCGCCGTACGGGTTCGGCGACCACGCCTCGCCCCGCACCTTCGGCCACGGCGGGAACCAGTCGTCGGTGAGCTTCGCCGATCCCGACGCCGGCCTGGCCGCGGTGGTGGTGTTCAACGGCATGGCGGGAGAGGCCGCCCATGCCCGGCGCCTCCGGCCCGTCGTCAACGCCATCTACGAGGACCTCGGCCTGGCCTGACCGCCGACCTCGGCCGGCGCTGGCGCTGTGACCACAGACGTTCGCCCCGCATGACCGAGCCGCGGTCCGTGGCCGCTCGCGCCGCCGCAGGCGGCCTCCACGGCTGCGGACCACCGAGTAAGGACAGGGCGGAGGCGGCCCGAGCTCCGCTCGCCCGCCGGAGCTCGATCAAACTCGACCGAGTGGAGAGAGCGAAGCGAACGAATGAGGTCGAGGCTCTAGCCCTCTCGGGCCGTCCTCAAGCCTCAGGCGGGCGGTGACGATATGGGCGGGTGGTGGACCGGTCCCTGGACCTGCTGCAGTCCGTGCTCA
>JBOGHQ010000208.1:0-3515 GCA_050744785.1 Acidimicrobiales bacterium
CAACTGCGGCCTCGACGACCACCTCACCGGCGAGCGTCACGGCGAGGTCATTCGGATCACCTGCTCCGCATGCAGCCTGGTGTGGGATCGTGACCCTTCGCCGCGCTGTCCCGGCTGCGCCAGCACCGAGGTGCGGCCCGTGCCCCAGGCGGTGTGGGCGAAATCGCGCGGCAACCAGCTGTCCACCGTGGCCCTGCGCACCGTGTACCTGTGCCCCAGCTGCGACGCCGAGACCCTACGGGCCCATCTCAACAGCGGAAGCCCCGTCCCACCCGAGGAGAACCCCGCCGCCGGGTGGCGATGACCGCTGACGTCCCCCACGCCCTGCTGGTCGACCTCTACGAGCTCACCATGGTCGACGCCTACCGCCGGGAGGGCATGGCGCACCGGCCGGCGACGTTCAGCCTCTTCGTGCGGGCCATGCCGCCCGGACGCGGCTACCTCGTCGCGGCGGGGCTCGACGACGCCCTGCGCTGGCTGGAGGAGCTGCGGTTCGGCCCCGAGGAGCTGGCCGCCATCGAGCGGCTCGGCCTGTTCGAGCGCCCCTTCCTGGACTGGCTGGGCGAGCTGCGCTTCACCGGATCGGTGAGGGCCGTCCACGAGGGCACCGTGGTGTTCGCCCAGGAGCCGATCCTGGAGGTGAACGCACCGGTCGCCGAAGCGCAGGTGGCCGAGACGTTCCTGCTGAACCAGATCACCTTCCAGACCACGCTCGCGACCAAGGCCGCCCGCTGCCGCCACGCCGCCGCGGGCCGGGCCGTCGTCGACTTCGCCCTCCGCCGCGCTCCGGGCATCGACGCCGGCATGAAGCTGGCCCGGGCCGGTCGCCTGGTGGGCCTGTCGGCCACCAGCAACGTGGCGGGTGCCGACCGCTACGGCCTGCCCGCCAGCGGGACCATGGCCCACGCCTTCGTCCAGGCCCACCACGACGAGGCCGACGCCTTCCAGGCCTTCGCCCGGGCCTTCGGCGACGCCACCGTGCTGCTCGTCGACACCTACGACAGCCACCGGGGAATCGAGCACGCCATCCAGGTGGCGGCCGAGTGCCGCCGCAACGGCGTGGAGATCCGCGGCATCCGCCTCGACTCCGGTGATCTGGCGGCGCTTTCCCGCCACGCCCGCCAGCGCCTCGACGAGGCCGGCTTTCCCGGCGTGGAGGTGTTCGTCAGCGGCGGCCTCGACGAGCTCGAGATCCACCGCCTGCTCGAGAAGGAGGCGGCGCCCATTGACGGGTTCGGCGTCGGCTCGGCCCTCGGCGTCTCCGCCGATGTCCCCACCCTCGACACCGTGTACAAGCTGGTGAGCTACGACGGGCGCCCGGTCCGCAAGACCTCCACGGGCAAGGAGACCTGGCCCGGCGCCAAGCAGGTGTGGCGAGCGCCCGACTGGTCGGTCGACACGATCGCGCTGGCCGATGAGCCGTCACCGGCACCGGGGCAGCGACCGCTGCTGGCCGAGGTCATGCACGGTGGTCGCCGAACGCCTCGAGGCCTGGTGACGCTGGGCGACGCCAATGAGCACTTCGAGCAGGAGTGGGCCCGCCTGCCGCCGGCGCTGAAGCACCTGACCGAGCCGACCAGCCATCCGGTAAGCGTGTCCGCGGCGCTTCAGCAGCTGGCCGAGGCGCTCGACGCTCAGGATCGGAAAGAGATGCCGTGACCGCCATGCCCACCGCCCTCGGCTTCGACCGCCAGACCGCGCTCGTCGTCGTCGACGTCCAGAACGACTTCGCCGACCCGGGAGGCAGCCTCCACGTGAGCGGCGGAGAACTGGTCATCCCGATGATCAACCAGCTCGTCGCCGCCGCCAGGGCGGTGGGTGCCTCCGTCGTCTACACCCAGGACTGGCACCCGGAGACCACGCCGCATTTCCAAAAGGACGGCGGCCAGTGGCCCGTCCACTGCGTGGCCGGAACCTGGGGCGCGCAGCTGCACCCCGGCCTCGACGTCGACGGCCCGGTGATCCGCAAGGGCACCGGCGGCGAGGACGGCTATTCCGGCTTCACCGCGAGAGACGTGAGCACCGGGGAGGACCGGCCCACTGATCTGCACGCCCTCCTGGAAGAGCGCGGCACCAGGCGCGTGATCGTCGTGGGCCTCGCGCAGGACGTCTGCGTCAAGGACACTGTGCTCGACGCTCGCCGTCTTGGCTACGAGACGGCCGTCCCGCTGGCCGCGACGCGCCCGGTCAACGTCGAGCCAGGTGACGACCGCCGAGCAGTCGATGTGATGGTCGCATCCGGCGCCGTCGTCTATTGACTTGGCCGTACCGACGCAACTCCTTGATCCGCTTCCGAAGGCCGAGTCGACCCGAGCTGCCGATGTCGGCCTTGCCGATGTACACGCACCGGGCTCCGTCCGGCCAGGCGGCTTCGAGCTCGGCGATCGGCACGGTCGGGTCCTGCGCCTCGGACCAGCCCGCAGGGTTCCGTTCGAGGAAGACGGGCCGATCGTCACTCTCGCGCAGAAGGGCTGTCGAACCCGAAGGAACTCGCCGCCGTGCTGAGAACGAGGGTGACCGTCCTCGCCATCGAGGGCGTCGGCCACGATCCGATCCGTGCGACAGGTGCCCTGCTGCTCGACCTCCCGGGGGCGTCCGTCGGATGCAGGAAGCCGACGGGCGTGAAGCGGATCGCCTGCGGGTGCATCCACTCTCGACCCGCAGGCTCTGGTTGAAATCCCTGGGGGCGCGCCCCACCCTTGCAGCCACGCCGGCGCCGTGACTCGCGATGATGCCTGGTGATGGAGGACAAGCGGGTGCGGGTCCGGCTGCTCGGGGCCTTCGAGGTCGAGGGGGTGCCCGAGCGCGATCTCGGCAGCCGCAAGGGACGGCTGTTGCTGAAGGTGCTGGCCGCGGCCCGGGGCGCGCCGGTACCGGTCGACCTGTTGGCCGAGGTGCTATGGGGGGACGACCAGCCGGCCCGGCCCGCCGACCAGGTGGGCGTGCTGGTCTCCCGCCTGCGAGGCGTCCTCGGCGCCCACCGGATCCCCCGCTCTGACGCCGGCTACTCGCTGGTCGCCGACTGGACGGACGTGGCCGCGCTGGTCGAGCTGTCGGCGGCGGCAGCCGAGGCCTTGGATGCCGGCCGGGTCGGCGCGGCACGGGCCGCCGCCGATGCCGCCCTGGCCCTGGCCAGGGGGCCCTTGCTGGCCGATGAGGACGGCCTGTGGGTGGAGGCCGACCGGGCCGCGGTCCAGGCATCCGTCACAAGGCTCCGGCGGCTGGCGGTGGACGCCGCCGTGACCGCCGGCGACCCCGGCGGGGCGGCGGCGCTGGCCGAGCAGGCCCTGGCCGCCGACCCGTACGACGAGGCCGTGCTGCGCGCCCTCATGAACGCCCACCTGGCGGCGGGCCGACCGGCGTCGGCGCTGGCCGCCTACGCCCGGGTCCGCGAGCGCCTGGCCGAGGACCTGGGCGTGCCCCCCACGGCCGAGACCGAGGCGCTCCACGCCGACACGCTGGCGGCAGCCGACGGCGATGCTGCCGGACCCCTCCCCGCGCCGCCGGCGCCGAGC
>JBOGHQ010000209.1:0-1616 GCA_050744785.1 Acidimicrobiales bacterium
CGCCGTGCTCTCGGGGCCGCTGTCCCGGCGGCTCCCGTTGCCGCTGGCCGTCACGGTGGCGGCCCAGGCCGGCGTGGCGCCGGTGCTGGTGCCGGTGTTCGGCGGCGTGCCGGTGGCGTCACTGCCGGCCAACCTGCTGGCCGTCCCCGCCGCCGGGCCGGTGATGGTGTGGGGCCTGGCCGCCGGCATCCCCGCCGGCCTGCTGGGGGAGCCGGTCGCCGGGCTGGTCCACCTGCCCACCCGCCTGCTGGTGGGGTGGGTGGCCGGCGTGGCCCGGTGGGCGGCCGCCCTGCCCCTCGGGGAGCTGGGTGCGCCCGGCGTGGTGCTGCTGGCCGGCACCGCCGCGGTGGCGGTGCGCCGGCCGCGCCTGCGGCTGCCCGCCCTCGCGGCCGGGGCGGTGGTGTGCCTGTGGCCGGCCATGGCGCCGCTCCCCCCGGTGGATGGTGCCGTGCTCGACGGCGGCGCCCGCCTGTGGCGGTCGGGCCGCGCCACCGTGGTCGTCACCGGCCTGCCCCGGGCCGCACCGCTGCTGGCCGCCCTGCGGGAGTCCGGCGTCGGGCGGGTCGGCCTGGCCGTCCTCACCAGCCCCTCGCCGGCGGCCCGGGCCGAGCTGGACCTGGTGCTGTCCCGCCACCCGGCCGGGGCCGTGCTCTCGCCGGCCACCGCCGTGGCCGGCGCCATCGTGGTGGTGGGCGACCTGCGGGTGGAGGTCACGTCGGTGCGTCCCGGGCTGGTGGTGGAGGTCGGCCGTTGTACCGTCGCCGGGTGCGGCTCCGCCTCGGCCCCCGTCGCTACGACCTCACCACCCGGTCCCTGGTCATGGGGATCCTCAACCGCACCACCGACTCCTTCTTCGACCGCGGCGCCCACTTCGAGCTGGACCGCTTCCTGGCCAGGGCCGAGCAGCTGGTGGCCGAGGGCGCCGACCTCCTCGACGTCGGGGGGGTGAAGGCCGGCCCCGGCCCCGAGGTCACCGAGGTCGAGGAGGTGGACCGGGTGATCCCGGCCGTGGAGGCCCTGGCCGCCCGCTTCGACCTGCCACTTTCGGTGGACACCTGGCGGGCGCCGGTGGCGGCGGCGGCCTACGAGGCGGGGGCCTGCGTGGGCAATGACATCAGCGGCTTCGCCGACCCCGACTACCTGGCCGTGGCGGCCAAGGCCGACGCCACCGTGGTGGCCACCCACATCCGGCTGTTGCCCCGCATCCCCGACCCCCGGCCCCGCTACGGCGACGTCGTCGTCGACGTGCGCGACGCGCTGGTGCAGCTGGCCCGCCGGGCCGAGGAGGCGGGCATCCCGCCGGAGCGCATCGTCCTCGACGCCGGCCTCGACCTGGGCAAGACGGCCGAGCAGTCGCTGGCCCTCTTGCGGGCCTCCGACCGCCTGGCCGCCCTCGGCTACCCCTTGCTGCTGTCGGCGTCCAACAAGACCTTCCTCGGCGTGGTGCTGGGTCTGGAGATCCACGAGCGGCGGGAGGCCAGCCTGGCCGCCACCGCCCTGGGCGTGCTCCGGGGCTGCCGCATCGTGCGGGCCCACGACGTGCTGGGCTCCCGCCGGGTCTGCGACACGGTCGCGGCCGTGCTGGAGGCCCAGTGAGCGAGCCCGCAGGGCGAGCG
>JBOGHQ010000210.1:0-6580 GCA_050744785.1 Acidimicrobiales bacterium
CCGCCGCCCCGTCCCGCGCCGGCGCCCTCGCGGCCCATGGCCGAGCCGGAGCCGGTCACGGCCCAGACACCGGTCATGGGGTCGGACGACGGCTTCCCCATCGCCGGCTACGACACCCTGCGGGCCAGCCAGATCATCGCCCAGCTCGACGACCTGTCCCTCGACGAGCTCGACATGGTCCGCGAGCGGGAGGAGCAGGGCAAGAACCGGGCCACGGTGGTCCGCCAGGTCGACGTGCGCATCGAAGCCCTCGAGGGCGAGGTGGCGCCCGAGCCGGCGCCGGCCGCCCCGGCCGAGCCGTTCCCGGCCGCCGCCGAGGAGGAGTTCGCGCCCGCCGCCCCCGACGACGTCTTCCCGATCCCCGACTACGACGACCACTCGGCCGACGAGATCATCGCCCTGCTCGACGACCTCGACGACGAGGAGATTGACATGGTGGCCGAGCGGGAGGAGCGGGGCCTCAACCGCCTCGAGATCCTCGAGTACATCGACGACATGTTCGAGGAGGTCGGCCCCGACGGCCAGCCCGTCGCCGCCCCGCCCGCGGCGATGGCCATGCCGGCTCCGCCCGCCCCCGTGGCCAAGAAGGCGGCGGTGAAGCGGGCGGCGGTGAAGAAGGCGGCGGGGAAGGCGGCGGGGAAGAAGGCCGCCGTCAAGGCGGTCCCTTCCAAGGCGCCCTCGGCAGTGAAGAGGGCGGCGGTGAAGAAGGCCGCCGCGGTCAAGGCGCCGGCTCGCACCGCGGCCGTCAAGGCCGGGGCCGGCGGGGCGGCCAAGAAGGCGGCCGCAGGTGCCTCGCCCGGCACCAAGTCGGCGGCCAAGAAGGCGGCGGCCAAGCGGGCTGCCGCCGTCAAGAAGCGCTGACCCCACCCGCTTTCTGCACCCTCAGGTCCGCAGAGCGGACCTGGGCGTTCAGAAAGCCCGGACGGCGATGTGGACGGCCCGGCCGTCCCCGAGCTCGTAGGGCCGGCCTTCGCCACCGTCGGGCGTGACCGCCAGCTCGGTGGCGAGGGTGGCGTCCTGCACGAACTGGCCGTGGGCCGTCACCGCCACGGCCACGTCGGCGGGTAGGCCGAGGGAGAGGCGGATGCGGTCGGACACGTGGAGCCCGGCGTCCTTGCGGGCCTCGTTCACCAGGCGGGCCACGTCCCGGGCCAGGCCCTCGGCCTCCAGCTCGGGCGTGACGGCGGTGTCGAGGGCCACCATGCCGCCCGCACCGGGCAGGGCCCGGGCCGCGCCCTCGTCGCGGGGCACCAGTCGCAGCGAGTACTCGTCGTCGGCCAGGGCCCGGCCGGCCACCTCCACCGTCCCGTCCGGGCCGCGCTCCCACTGACCGTCCCGGGCGGCCCGGATGATCTTCTGCACCTCCGGCCCCACCCGCGGCCCCAGCACGGCGGGCACCACCTGGAGGCGCAGCTCGCCCACCGCGCCCACGTCGTCGGTGAGGTGCACCTCCTTCACGTTGAGCTCGTCGGCGATCAGGGAGCGGTAGGGGCCGAGCGCGGCGGCGTCGGGGGCGGCCACCGTCAGCGAGGCGAGGGGCAGGCGGGCCCGCAGGCCTCGGGCCTTGCGGATGGAGTGGGCCGCCGACACCACCTCCCGGGCCCGGTCCATGGCCGCCACCAGCTCGGTGTCGGCGGGCAGCTCGGTCGCGGCCGGCCAGTCCTGGAGGTGGACGCTGCGCCCGCCGGTGAGGCCCTTCCAGATCTCCTCGGTGAGCAGGGGCAGCAGGGGGGCGGCCACCCGGCACAGCACGGCCAGCAGGGTGGCCAGGGTGTCGAAGGCGTCGGGGTCGCCGGCCCAGAAGCGGTCCCGGGAGCGGCGGATGTACCAGTTGGTGAGGGCGTCCAGGAAGCCGTTGACGGCGGCACAGGCCCCGGCGATGTCGTAGCCGTCCATGGCCGCGGTGGTGTCGTCCACCAGCTGGCGGGCCTTGGCCAGGGCGTAGCGGTCGAGCAGGCCGGAGGCGTCGGTGCGGAACCGGGCCTGGTGGCCGTCGGCGTTGGCGTAGAGGGTGAAGAAGTGCCAGACGTTCCACACCGGGTGGAGCACCTGGCGCACCGCCTCCTCCACGCCGACCCGGCTGAAGATGAGGTCCTGGCCCCGCAGCACCGCTGAGGAGAGCAGGAACCACCGCACCGCGTCGGCCCCGTAGGTGTCGAACATCTCCACGGGGTCGACGTAGTTGCGCAGGCGCTTGGAGGCCTTGCGCCCGTCGTCGCCCAGGATCACCCCGTGTACCACGCAGGTGCGGAACGGGGCCGAGTCGAACAGGGCGGTGCCGAGGACGTGCAGGTTGTAGAACCAGGCCCGGGTCTGGCCCACGTACTCCACGATGAAGTCGGCCGGGAAGTGCGACTCGAACCACTCCCGGCTCTCGAACGGGTAGTGGACCTGGGCGTAGGGCATGGACCCCGACTCGAACCAGCAGTCGAGCACCTCCTCCACCCGGCGCATGGTGGAGCGGCCGGTGGGGTCGTCGGGGTTGGGCCGGGTGAGCTGGTCGATGCCGGGCCGGTGCAGGTCCTCGGGGCGCACGCCGAAGTCGCGCGCCAGCTCGTCGAGGCTGCCGTAGACGTCGATGCGGGGGTAGGCGGGGTCGTCGCTCTTCCACACCGGGATGGGGCTGCCCCAGAACCGGTTGCGGCTGATGGACCAGTCCCGGGCGTTCTCCAGCCACTTGCCGAAGGCGCCGTCGCGGATGTAGGCCGGGACCCAGGTGATGTCGTCGTGGTTGAGCTCGACGGCTCGGCCCTTGATGGCGGTGACCTCCACGAACCAGGAGCTGATGGCCCGGTAGACGAGGGGCGTGTCGGTGCGCCAGCAGTGCGGGTAGCTGTGCTCGTACCGCTCATGGCGGACCAGCTTCCCGGCCGCGGCCAGGTCGTCGACGATCCGGGGGTTGGCGTCGAAGACCTGGAGGCCGGCGTAGTCGGGGACGTCGTCGGTGAAGCGGGCGTGGATGTCCACCGGCACCACCAGCGGGATGCCGTGGGCCTCGCACAGGCGCTGGTCGTCCTCGCCGAACCCGGGCGCGATGTGGACGGTGCCGGTGCCCTCCTCGGTGCTCACGAAGTCGGCGGCCAGGACGCGGAAGGCGCCTGGGGTGGCGGCGAACCATCCGAACAGGGGCTGGTAGGCGCGGCCCACCAGGTCCCGCCCGTGCAGGCGGCCCGCCGGCTCGGCCCCCGCCAGCTCCTCCTCGTAGCGGGCCGCGGTGGTGGCGCCGACGATCACGCGCTGCCCGCCGGGCTCCTCGAACACCGAGTACTCGATGTCGTCGCCCACGGCGAGGGCCAGGTTGGACGGCAGGGTCCACGGGGTGGTGGTCCACACCAGCAGGTCCTCACCGGTCTCCAGGCGGAACCGGACCGTGATGGCCGGGTCCTCCCGGATGCGATAGGCGTCGTCCAGCCGGGTCTCGAAGTTGGACAGCGGGGTCTCGCACTCCCAGCAGTAGGGGAGGACCTTGTAGCCCTCGTAGATGAGGCCCTTCTCCCACAGCTGCTGGAAGGCCCACAGCACGCTCTCCATGTAGGTGAGGTCGAGGGTCTTGTAGTCGTTGTCGAAGTCGACCCAGCGGGCCTGGCGGGTGACGTAGGCCTTCCACTCCTCGGTGTAGCGCAGCACCGAGGTCCGGCACGCCTCGTTGAAGCGGTCGATCCCGTACCTGTTGATTTCCACGTGGCCGCTGATGCCGAGCTCCTTCTCGGCCTGCATCTCGGCCGGCAGGCCGTGGCAGTCCCAGCCGAAGCGCCGCTCCACCCGCCGGCCCCGCATGGTCTGGTAGCGGGGGACGGCGTCCTTCACGTAGCCGGTGAGGAGGTGGCCGTAGTGGGGGAGGCCGTTGGCGAAGGGGGGGCCGTCGTAGAAGACGTAGTCGTTCTCGCCGTGCTGGCCCGACGGCCGCTGCTCCACCGAGGCCCGGAACGTGTCGTCGGCGGCCCAGAAGGCGAGGATGCGCTCCTCCAGCGCGGGCAGGCCGGGCTGCCGGGGCACGTCGGGGTACGGGGGCATCACCCAACTCTATGGAAGGGCCGGCTCGGGCCCGGCCCGGTTTGGCTCCGAGTGGCGGCCAGGGAGCTGTGACGCCAAGCTGGCGGTGTGGTGGACGACCTGTTCGACGTGGCCGAGGACGGCTCGGTGCTCCTGCGCCTGCATGTCGTGCCTGGTGCGGGGCGCACCGCGGTGGTGGGCCGCCACGGCGACGCCGTGAAGGTGCGGGTGGCCGCCCCGCCCGAGCGGGGCCGGGCCAACGAGGCCAGCCTGGCGCTGGTGGGGACCACCTTCGGCGTGCCGGCCGGCCAGGTCGAGCTGGTGAGCGGCCCCTCCAGTCGCGTCAAGCGGGTGCGGGTCACCGGCGTGGCGGCCGACGACGTCCGCCGGCTGTTGGCGGCAGCCCTTTCCGGGGCGGGCGAGGCGGGCCCGGCCGGGGGTCGGGCCAGCGGGAATACCCGGCCCAGCAAGGGCGTTCGCTAGCCGTCCGCACTCCGCCTGCGGGAGGGGGTGCGTGCTACGGTCCGCTGCCCGTCGATCGGAGACAGTCTTGCCCCGAGCGTCCAAAGCCGTCGATGCCGCCAAGGACGTGGCCAAGAAGGTCGCGCCGGCCAAGGCGAAATCGGCCGCCAAGGCGGTCAAGGCGGTCAAGGAGCCGGCGGCCAAGAAGGCCGCCGCCGCCAAGGCACCGGCCACGAAGGCGGCCGCCAGGGCCAAGGCCCCGGCTGACAAGTTCCTGCACGAGCAGCAGGTCCTGTTGCTGGAGGAGCGGGCCACCTACGAGGCCCAGGCCCAGGCGCTGAAGGCCGAGGCCGACCAGATGGCCCAGGAGATGGAGCCGGGTGACATCCAGTTCGACGACGAGTCGGGGGAGGGCGGCACCGGCAACATCGACCGGGAGCGCGACCTGGCCCTGTCGGCCCAGGCCCGGTTGGCCGTGGAGGAGATCGACCACGCCCTGGCCAAGATCGCCAACGGCACCTACGGCACCTGCGAGGGCTGCGGGCAGCCCATCCTCAAGGCCCGCCTGAAGGCCCTGCCCCAGGCCCGGTTGTGCGTGGCGTGCAAGAGCGGGGGGCTGTCGCGGCGCTGAGCCGGCCCGGTGCCCCGCACCGGGGCCGGTCGTTGCTGGTGCTGGGAGGGGCCACGGCGCCAGCGGTGGTACTGCTGGACCAATTCACCAAGAGCTGGGCGCTGCGCGCCCTGGACGACGGTCCGGTGGACCTGGTGTGGACGCTGCGGTTCAAGCTGTCGTTCAACTCCGGAGCCGCCTTCGGCATCGGCGAGGGCCTGGCGCCGTTCTTCGTGGCTGCCGGCGTGGTGATGCTGGTGGTGCTCCTGGCGCTCAGCCGGGCCGCCGCCACCACCCGGCCCGCCGCCGTGGCCCTGGGCATGGTTCTCGGCGGCGCCGTCGGGAACCTGGTGGACCGCCTGTTCCGGGGCCACGGCGGGGCGGTGGTGGACTTCATCGACCTCCAGTGGTGGCCGGTGTTCAACCTGGCCGACGCCGCCATCACCTGCGGGGCCGTCCTGCTCGTTCTCGCCGGCCCCCGCAACGCTGCCGAGGCGTGAGGGAGGTGGTGCCGGCCGCCCTGGCCGGCGAGCGGGTGGACCGGGTGGTGGCCATGCTGACCGGCCTGGCCCGGGCCGATGTGGCCCGCCTGGTGGAGGGCGGGGCGGTGCGGGTGGACGGCCGGCCCGTGGCCACGCGGAGCCGGCGACTGTCCGAGGGCGAGGAGCTGGAGGTCGACGTCCCCGACCCGACCGGCCCGGCCCGGCTGGCGCCCGATCCCGGCGTGGCCCTCGCGGTGGTGTACGCCGATGAGCAGGTGGTGGTGGTGGACAAGGCGCCCGGCGTGGTGGTGCACCCAGGGGCGGGCCAGGCCGAGGGCACCCTGGTCCAGGGCCTCCTGGCTCGCTACCCGGACCTGGCCGGGGTGGGGGAACCGGCCCGGCCCGGCATCGTCCACCGCCTCGACAAGGGCACGTCGGGGCTGCTGGTGGTGGCCCGCACCTCCGAGGCCCTCCGGTCCCTCACCCGCCAGCTGGCGGCGCGGGCCGTGGACCGCCGCTACCTCGCCTTGGTCCAGGGGACGGTGGAGGCGCCGGCCGGCCTGGTGGACGCCCCGGTGGGGCGGGCGTCGTCCGACCCCACCCGCATGTCGGTGTCGGCCAGAGGCCGGCCGGCCCGCACTCGCTACGAGGTGCGGCGCCGGTTCACGGCGCCGGCCGAGGCCACGCTCCTGGAGTGCGCCCTGGAGACGGGCCGCACCCACCAGGTGCGGGTCCACCTGGCCGCCATCGGCCACCCCGTGCTCGGCGACGCCCGCTACGGAGGCGCCGGCGCGGCCCGGTTGTCGCCCCGGCCGTTCCTCCACGCCTTCCGGCTGGCCTTCGAGCACCCCGCCACGGGGGAGCGGGTGACGTTCAGCTCCGACCTGTCCGCCGACCTCCAGGCCGTGCTCGACCGCTTCTCTTGAGACCTTTCACTCGGTCTGGCCCCACACCCGGGGAACGCCGGCGGCCGCCCCCCGCCGCCGGAGGCGGCCCCTTCCGGCCGCACGGCAACGGAGGACAGGGCGGAGGG
>JBOGHQ010000211.1:0-5238 GCA_050744785.1 Acidimicrobiales bacterium
CGCACCGGCCGCGCCGACCGAGGGGCCCGCGGTGAGCGGCCCTGGCGCCGCCAGGCCGGCACCCGCCCCTAATCGGCTCGGAGGCAGAGCCTCCTCGCCGAGTTTGATGGTGCTCCGGGCGCCCGGCGGAGCCGGGCGCGCCTCCGCTCGTCCTCTCTTGCCGGCAGCCAGGGGGGCCGCCTGCGGCGGCGTCGGCGGCCGCCGGCGGAACCCCCTTGCCACCTCCCAAGTGTTGTGGCGGAACTAGCTTCCGGCGGTGAGCGGGCTCACGGGAATGGGCGTGTACGCCGGCTACCGGGCCGCGGCCTTCGTGGCCCGGGCCCTTCCGGCCCCTGCCACCGGGCCCGTGGCCGACACTGCGGCCCGGGTCATGGCTCGGATGATGCGGGGCCGGCGGGCGATGGTGGAGCGCCACCTCCGCCGGGTCCACGGGCCGGACCTGGCCGGGGCCCGCCTGGCTGAGGAGGTGCGCCGCACGTTCGCGTCCTATGCCCGCTACTGGGTGGAGGCCTTCCGCCTCCCCGGCACCACCCCGGCCCAGCTGGAGGCGGGGATGAGCTGGGAGGGGCTCGAGCACGTGGAGCGCGGGGTGGCGGCCGGCAACGGGGTGATCCTGGCCCTGCCCCACCTGGGCAGCTGGGACTTCGGCGGCGCATGGATGGCGTCGCGGGGCTACCGGATGGTGGCGGTGACGGAGCCACTGGCGCCGGAACGCCTCTTCCGGTGGTTCGCCGACCTGCGCCTGGGCGTGGGCATGGAGATCGTGCCCCTCGGGCCGGCCGCCGGTCCCACCACCCTGCGCCGGCTCAAGGAGGGGGCGGTGCTGGCCCTGGTGTGCGACCGGGACCTGGGCGGCACCGGGGTGGAGGTGGAGTTCTTCGGCGAGCACACCACGCTGCCGGGCGGGCCGGCAACCATCGCCCTCCGCACCGGAGCCGTGCTCGTGCCCAGCGCGGTCTACGACCGTCCCGACGGTGGGCACCACGCCGTGATGGGACCACCCATCGACGCCACCCGGCGGGGCCGGCTCCGCGACGACGTCCTGCGCGTCACCCAGGAGCTGGCCCACCGCATGGAGGACTCCATACGGCAGGCGCCGGAGCAGTGGCACCTGCTCCAGCCCAACTGGCCGAGCGACCGGGACGCCGTGGGCCGCACGGCCGGCGGTGTGCCCCGGCGCCACTGACTGTCTTCTGCACCTAGCTGAGCATTACCGATACGGGTGCCCATACTTGCGAACCCGCCTCGAAGGGAGTAAAGGTGCGAAGTGCAGGAAGGGCTAGGTCCTCGGGTACCCGAGGCGGACCAAGAAAGGAACCCGATGAGTTTGTTCAGAACCCCGCCCCGGCCGGACCCCGAAGGGTGGGCGGCGGTCCAGAAGGGCACCAAGGACCTTCCCCGTGAGGTCGCCTGGCCCCAGGACCAGTGCACCCGTTGCAAGACGTACGGCAGCATGGACTTCAGCACCGGCAAGGCGCTGTGCTCTGGCTGCTCGGGCCAGACCGTCGTGCAGCTCGCCAGCCCGGTCGGGCTCCACGAGCGCAGCACGCTCGAGCTGAACGCGTAGCACTCCCGGGGCCCGGGCCCGCCGGCGGCGCTGCGCCGCGGGCCGGGACCTCGCTTCAGCGCGCCCGGATCTTCTGCTTGATGAAGTTGGCGATGGTGTCGGTGGTGGTCTGCACCTTGTGGACCTTGCGCACGTGGTCGCTCACCTTCGCCATCAACTCCTCCTCCGAGGATGCTTTCCCCTGCCACCTGCAGGCGTGGTCGGCATCCCTTCACCTGAACTCGTAGGCCACCGGCCCTCCCGTCGACGTGCTTGGTTCCCCGTTCTTCGGGGCGGGGGCCGGTCCTGGATGACGGCTACGGTGAGATGGTGCGCATCGGGCTGGTCTGCCCTTACAGCCTCACCCACCCCGGTGGGGTGCAAGGGCAGGTGCTGGGCCAGGCCCGGGCCCTGCGGGCGCTCGGCCACCAGGTCCGGGTTCTGGCCCCCTGCGACGGGCCTCCGCCCGACGGCGGCGTCACGCCGCTCGGCAACTCGGTGCCGCTGGCCGGCAACGGGTCGGTGGCCCAGCTGGCCCCCGACCCGGCCTGCCTGCTGCGCACCATCCGCACCATCAGGGACGAGGACTTCGACGTGGTGCATTTGCACGAGCCGTTCTGCCCCGGCCCCACCCTCACCACCCTGGCCTTCGGCACCGCCCCGATGCTCGGCACCTTCCACCGATCCGGGCGGAGCGCCTCCTACGCCATCTGGCGGCCGGTGATCCGGCGCATGGCCCGGCGGCTCTCCGCCCGGTGCGCCGTCTCGGAGGACGCCCGGGCCACGGCGGCCCATGCCCTGGGGGGCGAGTACCACGTGCTGCCCAACGGCATCGAGGTGGAACGGTTCGCCAAGGCGACCCCGTGGCCGGCCACCGGCCCCACCGTCCTGTTCGTGGGGCGCCACGAGGCCCGCAAGGGCCTCAGCGTGCTCATCGACGCCATGGCCGACCTGCGGGCCGACATACGCCTGTGGGTGGCCGGCGAGGGGTCCCAGACCGAGGAGCTCCGGGCCCGCACGGCGGAGGATGGCCGCGTCGAGTGGTTGGGGCGACTGGACGACGCCGAGATCGCCTCCCGCCTTGCCGGCGCCGACGTGCTGTGCGCGCCGTCGCTGCACGGCGAGTCCTTCGGGGTGGTGCTCCTGGAGGGCATGGCCGCCTCCACCCCGGTCGTGGCCAGCGACCTGCCCGGCTACCGCACCGTGGCCGTCCCGGGCCGCCACGCCCTCCTGGTACCGCCCGGTGACGCCCGTGCCCTGGGCGCCGCCTTGCACCGGGTGCTGGACGATGCCGTGCTGGCCGCCGCGCTGGTCGAGGCGGGCGAGGCCCGGGCCGCCGAGTTGTCCATGGAGCGACTGGCCGAGCGGTACCTGGAGATCTACCAGCGGGTGGTGCGGGACGGGCGGGCTGCGCCTATGAGGGGACCAGGTCCAGGGCCAACCGGCTCGGATTGCTGAGGGTCGTCGCCGCGAAGCCGCCTACCCGCTGGCGCAACCCGATGGCCCAGGTGACCACACCCTCGAAGTCGCCGGCGTCGACCACCTCGGTGACCACGCCTTCGGCGCCGGTGGGCTCCACCCGGCCCGGGCCGGTGTAGGTAGGGGTCACATCCTCGCCCTCGATGCGTGCCCCGCCCGAGTTCTCGAAGCGCACCACCAGCACCGCCGCCCCCTCGACCTCCACCTTGTCGCCGGAGCCGTCTTCGGTGACCTCGCCCTCGGCGTAGTCGATGGTGTAGCCCGGCACCACGGGGTCGAACTCGAACACGACCCGGCTGCCGCCCGGGTTGCCGTCCAGGGCGGCGGCTCCCACCTTGGTCAGGTACCCCCGCTCCTCGACCGGCTGGGTGGAGATGGGGGGGGTGAGCAGGGGCAGGGTGGTGGGGGAGCCGGGCGTCGACAGCGAGGACACCCCGGGGCCAGAGGTGTCGCCCCCGCCCGCCTCCACCGTCGGGTCCTGGCCGCTCATGCAGGCGCCCAGCACGAGGATCAGGGCCAGGGCCAGGGCGGCGGGGCGGCGCACCGGGTCACGGTAGCCCGCCCGTCCGGCACCGGCGGTCCAGCCGGCCGTACACTCGCGCCGTGACCGTCGTGCTCGTTCTGCTCGGGATCGGGGCCCTGCTCGGCCTCTACCTCGTCCTCCAGTACAACGGCCTGGTCCGCCTGCGGAACCGCATCGAGAGCTCCTGGGCCCAGATCGACGTCCAGCTCCAGCGCCGCTACGACCTGGTGCCCAACCTGGTGGAGACGGTGAAGGGGTACGCCGCCCACGAGAAGCAGGTGCTGGAGAACGTCACCGCGGCCCGGGCCGCCGCCGTCAACGCCCAGGGCGTGGCCGAGCAGGCCAAGGCGGAGACCGGCTTCACGGCCGCCCTGCGCTCGCTGTTCGCAGTGTCGGAGGCGTACCCGGAGCTCAAGGCCAACACCAACTTCCTGGCCCTCCAGGAGGAGCTGTCCGGCACCGAGGGGCGCATCGCGTACGCCCGGCAGTTCTACAACGACACGGTGCAGTCCTACAACAACAAGGTCCAGGCCTTCCCCAGCAACTTCGTGGCCCGGGCCTTCCGCTTCACCGAGCGCGAGTACTTCGAGGCCGACGACGTCTCTCGCCCCGCGGTGAAGGTCGAGTTCTGACCGCCGGCGCCGTGCTGTTCGCCCGGCCGGGGCCCCAACCAAGCCCCGAGGGAGCCGAAGCGGAGCGAGGGCGACACCAGGGGCCCCGGCCTCCTCGCCGAGGCGGCTGGTCTCGCCTCCGCTTCGCTGCGGCTCGCTCGCCCCTTCGCGGGGTCCCCATCCCCGCCCTGCGCCGATGTACGACCAGGTAGCCGCCAACAAGCGCCGCTCCGCGCTCCTCGCCGCCGCCTTCGTGGTGGTCGTGATGGCCGTGGCCTGGGCGTTCAACCTCCTGGTGGGCGGGGGCCCGGCCGGTCTCCTCATCGCCCTGGCCATCGCCGCCGCCGTGGCCTTCGGCTCCTACTGGAAGTCCGACTCCATCGCCCTGGCCATGAGCCACGCCCGGTTGGCCGACCCGACCGAGTACGCCCGCCTCCACAACCTGGTGGAGGGCCTCTGCATCGCGGCGGGGCTGCCCAAGCCCCGGGTCTACGTGGTGGAGGACGACGCCCCCAACGCCTTCGCCACCGGGCGGGACCCCAAGCACGCCGCCATCGCCGTCACCACCGGCCTCATGGACAAGCTCAATCGCATCGAGCTCGAGGGGGTGCTGGCCCACGAGCTCAGCCACGTCAAGAACTACGACATCCTCGTCTCCACACTGGCCGTCACCATGGTGGGCCTGGTCGCCCTGCTCGCCGACTGGGGCCTGCGCTTCCTGTGGTGGGGCGGGCCCCGCCACCGCGACGACCAGCGCGGCGGCGGTGGCGGCCCGGCCGCCATCATGGCCGTGCTGGGGTTCGCCCTCCTGCTGCTGGCACCCCTCGCCGCCAAGCTGATGCAGTTCGCGGTGAGCCGGCGCCGGGAGGCCCTGGCCGACATGACGGGCGTCTCCCTGACCCGTTACCCACCGGGGCTGGCCGCCGCCCTGGAGAAGCTCCGTGATGACAGGACGGTCGTCCACTCGGGGTCGCGGGCCACCGCCCACCTGTGGATCGAGTCGCCGGTGGCCCGCCGCGACGAGGAGGGCAAGCTGGCCTGGCTGGGCCGCCTCTTCGACACCCACCCTCCCCTAGAGG
>JBOGHQ010000212.1:0-5266 GCA_050744785.1 Acidimicrobiales bacterium
GCCCACCGCCATGCTCGACGCCTCCGAGCAGGCCCGCCTGCTGGTCGTCCTGCGGGAGCGGCAGGTGGAGATGGGCCTGGGGCTGATCCTGATCTCGCACGACCTGGCCGTGGTGCGCAAGGTCACCGACCGGATCCTGGTGCTCGACCAGGGCCGGGTCGTGGAGGAGGGGCCTTCGTCGCAGGTGTCGGCCGCGCCGTCGAGCGACACGGCCCGCCGGCTGGTCGAGGCGTCCCCGACCTTCCAGGGCGCCAACCGGCGCGGGGACCAGGGCGACGACGGTCACGAGACCGTCGCTTGGACGATGGCCGGCTCGACACAACGTGGACCGGCGGGGGATCGATGACATCCGCATGGTCGGTGAACGAGGGGAATCCGAAGGACGCGCTCGCCCTCCTGCGCCCGCCCGTCGACGGCGGCCTTGTCGACCCTGGTCGCATCGCGGACCAGGCCGCCCGCCTGCTGAGCGGCGGCGAGGTCCCGGCTCGCCCACCGGCGCCGGTGAGCAGCTTCGTCGGCCGGGAGGAGGAGCTGGCCGAGGTCCTCGACGCGCTGGACGAGGCCCGCCTGGTGACCATCTGCGGCCCCGGCGGCGTGGGAAAGACCCGAGTCGCGGCCGAGGTGGCCCGCCGTTGCGGGGCCGGCCGCCTTCCCTCGCGCGGGCAGCTCGGGCCGATCGACCCGGAGGAGATCAGGTGGGTGGAGCTGGCGACGGTCACCGATCCCGCCAAAGTGACGCTGTCCGCCGTGTCGGCCCTCCTGGGCCGCCCGGGGCGACGTCCAGGCGACCTCAGCGATCTCGTGCGCACCCTCGTCGGCCGCCAGGCGCTGGTGGTGCTCGACAACTGCGAGCAGGTCCTTGCCGCCTCGGCCTCGCTGGTCGCTGACCTGCTGCGGGGCTGCCCGTCGCTCCGGGTGCTCGTCACCAGCCGGCAGCCCCTCGGCATCAGGGGCGAGCGGGTCCTGCGGATGGGCCCCCTGCCCATGCCGGGCGAGGGGTACCGGCGGGACGGTCTCGACGAGTCGGCCCAGCTGTTCGTGGAGCGGGCCCGGGATGTGCGGCCTGGCTTCGACCTCGACGACGACACCGCCACCGCGGTGGCGGAGATCTGCCGGCGCACCAACGGATTGCCGCTGGCCATCGAACTGGCCGCCGAGCGCCTGGCCTCGCTCTCCCCGGCCGAACTGGCGGCCCGCCTGGAGCACCCCCTCCAGCTCCTGAGCTCCAGGGGCACCGCGGTCGCGTCCCGGCAACGCAGCCTGCAGTCGGCGTTCGAGTGGGGGCACGATCTCCTGTCCGCCGGCGAAGTCGTCCTGTTCCGGCGGCTGTCGGTGTTCCCGGGGGGCTGCTCGCTCCGTGCCGCCGAGGACGTCTGCAGCGGCGAGGGACTCGAGCGGGGTGAGGTGCTCGACCTGCTGGGCGGGTTGGTGGCGCAGTCGCTCGTCTTGGCCGGCCGCGGCGCGAACGGGACCCGGTACTGGATGCTCCCCACCATCGGCGCCTTTGCCCGCGCCAAGCTGGTCGAGTCAGGCGAAGCCGACCGGCTCAGCGACCTCCAGGCCGATTGGTTCCTGGCCCTGGCCCGCGAGCTGGCCACCCCGAGCGACGAAGCGGTGCAGGAGCAGCGCCTGCGAGAGCTCGACCAGGAGTACCCGAACCTTTCCGCCACCCTCAATTGGGCCCGGGACCGGGGCCAGGCCGCCCTCGGTGCCAGCCTGGTCGACGCCCTCACGTGGTTCTGGGAGCGGCGCACGCACGTGCGCGAGGGGCTCCGCTGGCTCAGCTGGGCCGTGTCCCTCGATGCGGGGGTGCCGCCCGACCTGCGGGCGGAGGCCCTCCGGTCGGCAGGACGGTTCGTGCACATGCTGGGCGACCACAAGTCGGGCCAGCAGCTCGTCCACCGGGGGCTGGCACTTCTCCGCCAGGCCGGTGACCACGACGAAGCCGACAGCTGCATGTGCAACGACGTGTTCGAGATGTGCCGGGACCCGCTCCACGCCGTGAAGCTCATGGAGCATCAGGTCGCCCGCGCCCGGCGGGGCGACGACACCAACCGCTTGGCGCACGCCCTGCGCAACCTGGGACAGGCCCGCTTCTTCCGAGGCGATGCGGCCGGGGCCCGGCACTGCTTCGACCAGGTGCTGGCCCTGCGGGCCGACGACATCGACCGGGACGCCATCGACGGCGCCCTCTTCGGGCTGGCGCGGGTGGCCGTCCTGGTGGGCAGCTACGACGACGCCGAGGCCCCGCTGCACGAGGCGCTCGAGCACTCCGAGCAGGAACGCGACCCGGACGGCAAGAGCGGTGTCCTTTGCCTGCTCGGCGAGCTGGCTCGGGTGAGGGGGGACACCCTGCGGGCGCGGGCCATGCTCAACGAAGCGTTGGAGCTGGCCGGGCAGTCCGGCCTCCCGCTGTCGATCGGCCGCTGCGAGCTCTTCCTCGGCGCGGTGGCGTACTCGGAGGGTGATCTCGCCCTGGCCGCTGAGCTCTACGACTCTGCCCTCCGGCGCTCCCAACAGGGCGCCGCCCTCCCTTACCACGAGGTCCGCTGCACCCTCGGCCTGGCCAGCGTGGCGGCCGCTCGCGGCGACCAGGTAACCGCCGCCAAGCTCTACGGCGACGCCCACGACCAGTCGCGCGCCACCGGCGACGACCATGGCCTCGCCCTCTCCCTGGCCGGCAAGGCGAGCCTGGCCCGGACCGCGGGCGACCTGGACGCCTGCCTCCGCTACCGCCACCAGGCCCTGGAGTTGGAGGAGCGCATCGGCGACCTGGCCGCCCTGGCCCAGTCTCTCGAGGAGCTGGCCGCGCTGGCCATGCTGGGCGACGGCGCCGACAAGGCTGCTCGCCTCTTCGGCGCGGCCTGGGCCCTGCGCCACAACCACGGGATCGCCCGCCCGGCGCCACTCCAGGCCAGCTACGACGCCGATGTAGCCCGGGCCCGCCACAGCGCCGCGGAGGAGGACTGGGCCAGGGCCTGGGACCAGGGGACCGGCTTGTCCGTCCCCGCAGCGGTCTCCTACGCCCGCAAGGGCCGGGGGGGGCGGCGTCGCCCCGCCACGGGGCTCGAGAGCCTCACGCCGGCCGAGCGCGACGTTGTGGCCCTGGTAGTCCAGGGCCTCACCAACCCCGAGGTCGGTGAGCGCCTGTTCATCTCACGGCGGACGGTCCAGCACCACCTCAGCCACGTCTACGCCAAGCTCGGCGTGAAGACCCGCAGGGAACTCGCCCGAAAGGCGGCGAGCTGGTCGGAGCCGACACTTCGGTAGCGCCTCCTCACGGAGAGTAAGCGAAATTCGTATGGCAATAGGCCACCGTGGCCCATGTTCCAGGCCGGCCCCTCGGGCAGCCTCGCAGGAGCGGCTCGAGCCGCCCGTACCTGCATGACACAGCTAGTGACCCGAAATCCGGACTGACCTACGCTCGTCTCCCATCGCAGCCGGGGGCGCGGCCTCCGGGTACGCCAGCGCCGGCCGCTCCCGACGCGGAAATGAGCCAGATCACCGTTCGGACCTCACCGGCAGATCACGAAGGAGCACCTATGGGTCATCCACGGCGGGACCGGGACCGGCACCGGGGGGTGTTGCTGTTCGCACTGGCCGTACTCACGGCGGTCGTACCCGCCGCGGCGGCAAGGGCGGCGGAAGATCCGGTCGCCGGCGTCGGCGGCGGCGCCATGGGGCTGCAGGTCCAGGTGACCCGGGACGAAACCGTCACCACGGCGGGGCCGGACCCGGCCGTGTCGCTGCCGGCCGGGGGCGGCAGCGTGAGCGACGAGGCACCGGGGTCTCGCGTGGAGGCCCGCGGCGGTGAGGGCGTCGCTGCCGCGCCCCTCCTCGCCACTGGCGAGCGGAGCGTGAGCGCCGAAGGCACCACCGGTTCGAATGGCTCCGCCACGAGTGCCGCGTCGGTGGCCACCGTCGATGCGCTGAGCGGGACACTGCTGGCCGTACAGGTGGGGAGCACGTGCCGAGCCAGCACCGCCGGGGCATCCGGCGCCACCACCCTGAGCGGCGGCGCCCTCCGTACCTCCGAGACCGAGACCGTCGACCTCCCCGCCACCCCGGCGCCGGGGACCACCTTCTCCGGCACTACTGCCGCGGGGGAGGCGTTCACGGTGATCCTCAACGAGCAGCAGACCCAAGGCTCGGCCATCACCGTCACGGCCGTGCACATCTCCCTGCACGGCCCCATGCTCGCGGGCCACATCGAGCTGGCTCAGACCCGTTGCGAGGCAGCCACCGGCGCGGAGCCGGCGACAGGGCTGAACGACGGCGACGCGCCCGGGTCGACGGCGGAGCCCGCCCGCGTCGCCGTTGACCGTCCGGTTGGCGACGCCCCCGTGTCGGCCGCCATCGTCGGGACCAGCCCGCTGTTCGCCGCTCAGCAAGCCACCGGGTTGAGCGGCCTGGCGTTCAACTACTACACCAACGTCGGTCTGTTCGGTGGCCCGGCTGCGCTCCGGGGCTACGGCCAGCCCGCCAGCGCCCCCGCCTCCGCGGCCAGCCCTTCGGTCACCTGCCCGGCCGGAGGGGGAAATCCCAGCGTCACCGACCCGGACGGGGCTCGCAGCACGTATGGCCCGGCCACGATCTTCGGCGGCATCTGGCCCGATGAGAACAACGTGGCGCCGCCATCGGGCCCGCTCACGTCCTCCATCGAGTGCCGGCTGGGCGAGAACGGCTTCGTCACCGCCACCACGCGGGTCACGAGGAACCCCGCCAACACCACCTGGACCACACCCGGAGGTACCACCGAGGCCTGGCCGGGTGGTGTGGGCCCAGATCCGTTCCACGCCGACGCCGTCACCAGCACCTGCACCAAGCGGGCCGATGGCACGACGACGGCGTCCACCACCATCACCAACGGCGTGCTGGTCACCAGTACCGATGCGGCCACCCAGGCCCCGAAGACCCAGCAGGACGTACCCACCAGCCCGCCGGTCAACTACACCCGGGAAGGCACCATCGACCACGTCGGCGACCGCTGGAGGATCGTGTTCAACGAGCAGACCACCGCCGCCGACGGCACCATCACCGTCAACGCCGTCCACATGTACCTGCTCGGCGCCATCGCGGTGGGTGATCAGGTGATCGGCCAGGTCCGCTGCGGCCTCACGGCCGCCCAGACCCCGACATCGACGTCCTCCACCACCACGGCGGGCACTTCTTCCTCAACCGCGGCGGCGGGCGGGGGCTCCACCGCCTCGTCCACCACCGGGCCCGCTTCCGGGACCGGCTCGGGCACGGTGGCGGCCCCCGGTAC
>JBOGHQ010000213.1:0-9633 GCA_050744785.1 Acidimicrobiales bacterium
GCGGTGGGCACCGCCGAGGTCTATGACACCGGCACCGGCCGCTGGCGGGCCGGCCCCGCACTGGAACTGCCGCGGGAGCACCTGGCCGTGGCCACCCGCGGCGAGCGCGTGTACGCCATCGCCGGGCGAGCCGCCGGCCGGGGCAACTTCACCGCCGTGGAGTCCTTCGCCCCCGGACAGGACCAGCGCTGGCGCACCGAGCCCGACCTCGAGGAGTCGCGGGGCGGCATCGCCGCCGCCACCGTGGACGGCCGACTGTGCGTGGCGGGGGGCGAGGAGGCGGAGGGCACCATCGCCTCCGTTGAGTGCCTGGACGGCGACGACTGGGCTCGCGCCGCTCGCCTGGAGAAGCCCCGCCACGGTCTGGCCGTCATGGCCCTGGACGGGCGGCTCCACGTGGTCGCCGGTGGCGAGCAGCCCGGGCTGTTCGTCAGCGGGGTGCACGAGGCGCTCGAGGTGTGATGTTCAGGTCCGGCGCGACACGGCTGCCATACGCCACACTGTCCCCATGCGCGTGGGTATTGCCGGCAAGGGCGGCGTAGGCAAGACCACCATCTCGGCCGTGCTGGCCCGAACCTTGGCCCGTGGGGCCACCGGGTCATCGCCGTCGACTGCGACTCGGACCCCCACCTGGCCATGAACGCCGGCATCGACGCGGCCCGCATCGACGCCATGCGTCCCCTGATCGAGCGGCGCGGCCGGGGCACCGCCGCCATCGAGGCCGATGCGGATGCCACCCCCGTCCAGCTCATGTCCAAGCACGGCATCGATGGGCCGGACGGCGTCACGTTCATGCAGGCGTCCCGCATCACCAAGCCCGGCGGGGGTTGAACGGGCGCCTCCCATGTCACGGTCCGTGGCTTCATCGAGAACATCGAGGCGGAACTGCCCAACACGGTGGTGGTGGCCGACATGGAGGCCGGCCTCGAGCACCTCTCCTGGGCGGGCGGCACCCTCCGCTACGTCGACGTCCTGCTCATCGTGGCCGAGCCACAGTCCAAGGTGCTGCTCACCGCCACCCGGGCCCACCGCCTGGCCCACCAGCTCGGCATCGAGCGGGTGGCCTTCGTCGGCAACCGGGCCCGGCCCGGTGACGAGGACCGCCTCCTGGCCTTCGCGGAAGGCCTGGGCAGCGACCTGGTCGCCGTGGTCCCCGAGGACGCCGCCGTCACCGCCGCCGACCGGGCCGGCCGCTGCCCGCTCGACAACGACCCCGAGTCGCCCGCCGTCCTGGCCATTCAGCGCCTGGCCGACGACCTGGAGGCGCGCTACCTGGTCCCCACCGGTTGACCCCCGGCGCCACGGCGCCACCTACGAAACGTCGACGACCTCGACCTTCAGCACGTTGCCGTTGGGGGCCTCGAACTCGGCCGTCTCGCCGGCCCGCTTGCCCAGGAGGGCCTGCCCGAGGGGTGAGCCCGGCGTCATGATGTCGAGGCTGTCGTCCACCCGCTCCTCGATGGAGCCGAGCAGGTAGCGCTCCACCTCGTCGTCGCCCTCGTAGCGCAGCGACACCACCGAGCCGGCCACGACCGCGCCGCCCGTGTCGAGCTGCTCGTCGACGATGGTTGCCTGCGAGAGGAGCCGCTCGATGTGGCGGATGCGCGCCTCCATCTTCCCCTGCGAGTCCTTGGCAGCGTGGTAGTCGCCGTTCTCCGAGAGGTCGCCCATGGCCCGGGCCGCCTCGATGGCACGGGCGATCTCCACCCGCCCCCGGGTGGTGAGGTCCACCAACTCCTCTCGCAGCCGGTCGTGAGCCTGGCGAGAAAGGTGCGTCTCACTCATGGATCGAGGCTACCGCCGCTCCGCCCGGGGTAGCGCGGTGGGGGCGCGCCCGGTACAGTGAAGTTGCCGTGCCCACTTCACTCGTAGCCATCATCCCGTAGCGCACACCGGTTCAGGTGTGCGCTGTCGACCGTCCACCGAAGTGGGCGGTTTTTCCTTTCTCAGGAGCAAACAAGCAATGGCCCACAGGGTCGGGGTCCTCGCCGGCGACGGCATCGGGCCCGAGGTCGTCGCCGAGGCGCTGAAGGTCGTCCGCGCCGCGGGCGTCACGCTGGACACGGTCGAGTACGACCTGGGCGGAGCGCGGTACTTGCGCACCGGCGAGGTCCTCCCCGACCCCGTGCTGGACGAGCTGCGAGGGTTGGACGCCATCTTCCTCGGTGCCGTCGGCACGCCGGAGGTGGCGCCCGGCGTCATCGAGCGGGGCCTGCTGCTGCGCCTGCGCTTCGAGCTCGACCTCTACGTCAACCTGCGGCCCATCGAAGGGTCCCGCATCGACGCCGTGGTGGTGCGGGAGAACACCGAGGGCAGCTATGCCGGCGAGGGCGGCTTCCTGCGCAAGGGCACCCCGCACGAGGTGGCGACCCAGGGATCGGTCAACACCCGCTTCGGCGTGGAGCGCTGCCTGCGCTTCGCCTTCGATCTGGCCCAGTCCCGGCCCCGCCGCCACCTCACCCTGGTGCACAAGACCAACGTGCTCACCTACGCCGGCGACCTGTGGCAACGAGCCTGCAACGAGGTGGCCATCCAGTTCCCCGAGGTCACCGCCGCCTACGACCACGTGGACGCAGCCTGCATCCACCTGGTGGAGCGGCCCGAGCGCTACGACGTCGTCGTCACCGACAACCTGTTCGGCGACATCCTCACCGACCTGGGCGGGGCGGTGGCGGGCGGCATCGGGCTGGCCGCCTCGGCCAACCTCAACCCGGCCGGAACGGGGCCGTCGCTGTTCGAGCCCGTGCACGGGTCGGCGCCCGACATCGCCGGCACGGGGCGGGCCAACCCGCTGGCCGCCGTACGATCGGCAGCGATGATGCTGGATTTCCTGGGGGAGGCCGACGCGGCCGCCCGCATCACCAAGGCGGTCTCGGCAGCGGCCGCTCTGTCGGGATCGACGTCAGAACTGGGCGACGCCGTCGCGGAAAGGGTGTAGCAGATGCCCCTGCAGAAGGTCGACAAGATCTGGATGGACGGCGACCTGGTCGACTGGGACGACGCCAAGGTCCACATCCTCACCCACTCGCTCCATTACGGCTGCGGCGTGTTCGAGGGCATCCGCGCCTATGCCACCGCCACCGGGCCGGCCGTGTTCCGGCTGACCGACCACATCGAGCGCCTGTTCAACAGCGCCAAGATCTTCCTGATCGACATTCCCTACACGGTGAGCCAGCTGGTCGACGCCACCAAGGAGACGGTGCGGGTCAACGGGCTCCAGTCCTGCTACATCCGCCCCCTCGTGTACCTCGGGTACGGGGAGATGGGGCTCAACCCGCTGCCCTGCCCGGTGAACGTGTCCATCGCGGTGTGGCCGTGGGGCACCTACCTGGGCGACGAGGGCATCAAGCAGGGCGTGCGCATGAAGATCTCGTCCTGGCAGCGCCACGACCCCAACGCCATGCCGCCCGCCGCCAAGGGCACCGGCATGTACCTCAACTCCTCCATGGCCAAGGTCGAGGCTCTCAAGGCCGGCTACGACGAGGCCATCCTGCTGTCGCCCCAGGGCTACGTGAGTGAGTGCACCGGCGAGAACATCTTCGTGGTCAGGCGGGGCCGCATCATCACACCGCCCACCAGCGCCGGCGCCCTGGAGGGGATCACCCAGCACTCGGTGATGACCATCGCCCGCGACCTCGGCATCGAGTGCGAGGTCGGCCACATCCTGCGCAGCGACCTCTACACCGCCGACGAGGCGTTCCTCTCCGGCACCGCGGCCGAGGTGGTGCCCATCCGCTCGGTGGACGACCGCGTCATCGGCGACCCCGGGCCCGTCACCCGCAGGATCCAGGAGGTGTTCTTCGCCACCATCAAGGGCGAGGTCGACCGCTACAAGGACTGGTTGGAACACGTCGATGTCTGATCAGCACGGCGAGCACGCGCCGCTCCCTACCCTCCCCGAGGCCGTCGACATCTACGACACCACCCTGCGGGACGGCAGCCAGCAGGAGGGCCTGTCCCTCACCGTGGACGACAAGCTGCGGGTGGCCCGCCAGCTCGACCACCTGGGGGTGGCCTACATCGAGGGCGGCTGGCCGGGCGCCAACCCCAAGGACGAGGAGTTCTTCCAGCGAGCCCCCGACGAGCTGAAGCTGCACACCGCCACCCTGGTGGCCTTCGGCTCCACCCGCCGGCCCCGGGCCCGGGCCGACACCGACGACACCCTGCTCCACCTGGTGAAGGCCAACACCTCGGCGGTGTGCATCGTGGGCAAGGCGGCAGCCCGCCACGTTACCGAGGCGCCGCGGGCCGACCTGGACGAGGGCGTGGCAATGGCCCGGGAGTCGGTGGCCTTCCTGCGCAGCCACGGTCTGCGGGTCTTCTTCGACGCCGAGCACTTCTTCGACGGCTACAGGTCGAACCGCGAGTACAGCCTGGCCGTCCTGCGGGCGGCCGAGGAGGCCGGCGCCGAGACCCTCGTGCTGTGCGACACCAACGGCGGCACCCTGCCCCACGAGGTGGAGGAGATCCTCACCGCGGTGCGGGCCGAGGTGTCGGGCCAGATCGGGCTGCACTTCCACAACGACGGCGGCTGCGGCGTGGCCAACACCCTCACGGGCGTGCGCCTGGGCGCCACCCACGTCCAGGGCTGCATCAACGGCTACGGCGAGCGCACCGGCAACGCCGACCTGTGCGCCGCCATCCCCGATCTCAGCCTGAAGATGGGCGTGCGCACCATCGAGCCCGAGCGCATGGAGCGGCTCCGCCCCGTGGCCCACCACATCGCCGAGCTGGTGAACATCGCCCCGAACCCGCACCAGCCCTACGTCGGGCAGTCGGCCTTCGCCCACAAGGCCGGCCTCCACACCTCCGCCATCGCCCGGGGGCGCGACCTGTACGAGCACGTACCGCCCGACTCGGTGGGTAACGGGACCCGCTTCGTGGTCAGCGAGATGGCGGGACGCTCCACCCTGGCCCTCAAGGCCGAGCAGCTCGGGCTGGCCATCGGGAGCGATGCTCTGGCCGGCGTGCTGGATGAGCTCAAGGTGCTCGAGTACCGCGGCTACCACTTCGAGGTGGCCGACGGCTCCCTGGAGCTGCTGATGCGCCGGGCCGCCGGCTGGGAGCAGGACTTCTTCCGGCTGGAGTCCTTCCGGGTCATCACCGAGCAGCGCGAGGACCACCACCTCGACACCGAGGCCACCATCAAGGTCCACGTCGGGGACGAGCGGGTGGTGGCCACCGGCGAGGGCAACGGCCCGGTCAACGCCCTCGACGCCGCCTTGCGCCTGGCCATCGGCCCCCACTTCCCGGCCCTGGCCAACGTCCACCTCACCGACTACAAGGTCCGCGTCCTGGACCCGTCCAAGGGCACCGGCGCCGTCACCCGGGTCCTGATCGACTCCACCGACGGGGAGCGGGAGTGGTCCACCATCGGCGTCTCGGAGAACATCATCGAGGCGTCCTGGCAGGCCCTGTTCGACAGCGTCGTCTACGGTCTGCTGCACAGCGCCGACCCAGCCGCCTGAGGGAGCACCCGTGGCCCAACCCGAGTACGTCCCCCTTCAGGCCGGTGACCGCGTCCGCCCCGCCGAGCGACTCCCCGCCCACCCTGGCTGGCGCCAGGCCCGTCCCGCCGAGCTGAAGAGCCCGGAGCTGACCAAGGGCCACGGCTTCGGGTCGCCCGGCCCCGACCAGGGGTACGGGCTGTCCCTGGCGGAGCGGTTCCACGGCAAGCTGGACCTGGCGCCGGGCGAGGAGGAGCACGACGTGGTGCACGGCTGCCTCGGCGTGGGGCTCCGGCGGGCGTCGCTGTTCGGCCGGGCGCCGGTCATCTTCGACATGGAGCTGGCCTACACGCTGTACGGCTACCTCGGCGGCGCGCCGGCCGACCTGGTGGCGTTCCGGGTGCCAGTGCTCAAGGGCGCCGGCCACGACTACTGGGTCCAGCGGGACGTGGTCGACCGGGTGGCCGAGGCCACGCTGCGCTCCACGCCCGAGAAGGTGCGGGCCTCGCTCGACGACTGGCGCAGCCTGTTCGTCTCGTGACCCGCCGGCATTCATCTGTCACTAGGGCGCCAGCAGGTGGCGCCCTTCTGGCAAGTGAAGGAGCCTTCGAGGTCGCCGCCGGGCCCCTCACCTTCACCGTCCACGCCGCCGGCCCGACCGACGGCCGCCTGGTCCTGCTGCTGCACGGGTTCCCCCAGAGCGCCTTCGAGTGGCGCCACCAGATGGCGGCGCTGGCCGCCGCCGGTCACCGGGCCGTGGCCTACGACCAGCGGGGCTACTCGGCCGGCGCCCGGCCCGAGGGCGTGGAGCACTACCGCACCGAGCACCTGGTGGCCGACGTGCTGGCCGTGGCCGACGAGCTGGGCGCCCACCAGATCGACCTGGTGGGCCACGACTGGGGTGGGGTGATCGCCTGGCTGGCGGCGGCCGCCTACCCGCAACGGGTCCGCACGCTGACGTCGGTGGCCACACCGCATCCCGCCGCCTACGCCGCCACCCTGGCCGGCGGCGACCCCGACCAGGTCGGCCGGTCGTCGTACCTGGAGCTGTTCCGCCGGGAGGGCGAGGCCGAACAGACCCTCCGGGCCGGGGGCCCGGCCGGGCTGCGCAACCTCTTCGCCCTCACCGGGCACCCCGACCCGGAGTCGACCGACGTGTACTCCCAGCTGTTGCTGGAGCAGCCCGGCGCCCTCACCGCCGCCCTGAGCTGGTACCGGGCCGTCTCGGCCGAGGACGCCGGCACCCAGCTGGCCGGGCCGGGCACGGAGGTCACCGTGCCCACCCTGTTCGTCTGGGGCGACGCCGACATCGCCCTCGGGCGGACCGCGGCCGAGGCCACGGAGGGCCACGTCACCGGGCCTTACCGGTTCGAGGTGCTGGAGGGTGTGGGCCACTGGATCCCCGAGGAGGTCCCCGACCGCCTCAATCAGCTCCTTCTGGACCACCTGGCCGCCCACCCGTAGCCGGGCCCACCGCCCGCGGCGGCTTGCCGGTGCGACACTGGGATCCGTGCAGCCCATCCTGCTGAGCGACGAGCAGCGCGAGTTCCGGGCCGTGGTGCGCCGCTTCTGCGAGGACAAGCTGGCGCCCCGGGCCGCCGAGGTGGACGAGCGGGGCGAGTTCCCCTGGGACAACTTCCACGACTGCGTGGCCATGGGGCTGCCCGCCCTCCAGGTGCCGGCCGAGCACGGCGGCGACGGCGCCGACCACGTGACCCAGGCGGTGATGATCGAGGAGGTGGCCAGGGTGTGCGCCTCCTCCAGCCTGATGCTCCTCATCTCCAAGCTCGGCATGATCCCCATCGTCAACTGGGGCTCGGAGGAGCTGAAGCGGACCTACCTCCCCAAGGTGGCGGCGGGGGAGTCGCAGGCCTCCTATTGCCTTTCCGAGCCCGACGCCGGCTCGGATGTGGCCGGCATGTCGGCACGGGCCGTGCGAGACGGCGACACCTACGTCCTCAACGGGGTGAAGTACTGGTCCACCAACGCCGGCATCTCCGACCTCTACACGGTGTTCGCCAAGACCGACCCGGCCGCTGGCCACCGCGGCATCTCCTGCTTCCTGGTGGAGCGGGACTGGGGCATCAAGATCGGCAAGCTGGAGCGGAAGCTCGGCGTGCGGGGCAGCCCCACCGGCGAGGTGATCCTGGAGGACGTGCGGGTGCCGGCCACCCACCTGGTGGGGGAGGAGGGGCAGGGCTTCTACATCGCCATGCGCACCCTGGACCGCAGCCGGCCCTCCATCGGCGGCCAGGCGGTGGGCATCGCCCAGGGCGCCATCGACTACGCCGCCGGCTACCTCAAGAGCCGGCGCCAGTTCGGCCGCCCCCTGGCCGACTTCCAGGGCCTCCAGTTCATGCTGGCCGACATGGCCATGCGCACCGAGGCGGCCCGCGGCCTGGTCTACCGGGCCTGCGCCCTGATCGACGAGGGAGAGGCCGGCGCCGGCCAGCTCAGCTCGGCCGGCGCCATGGCCAAGTGCTTCGCCTCCGACACCGCCATGGCCGTCACCACCGACGCCGTCCAGCTCCTCGGCGGCTACGGCTACACCAAGGACTTCCCCGTCGAGCGCATGATGCGCGACGCCAAGATCACCCAGATCTACGAGGGCACCAACCAGATACAGCGAGTGGTGATCGCCAAGACCCTTCTGCGGTGATCGACAGCGCGTTGCAAGTGGCAGCACCGCCTTCTTTTCCGGCCCAGCCACACTGGATGTAGCCAGATCGGAAAAGAAGGGGCGGCGGCCGCGTGGGCTGCACCACAGGTCCGGCGGGTGCCGGGGCGGGCGGGTTCGCCTTCCGCTCGTCAAGGATGAGGCCCGGCCACCCTGCCGGGGTTTTCGATCAAGTGGGCCGAGGCGGTCAACAGCGGGGCGAATCGGCCGATGAGACCGCTGGTCACTTCTCGAATTATGCGGGCACTCTGCTCGCAAGGGGGCAGGCAATCCGATGCCGACACGTACCCGTAGTGCGCTTGGACGACATTTCGCGGCGATTGCCCTGGCAGCAGCAGCCGTCGCCGCCGCGTGGCTGGCTGTCACCTTCGTGGCCGGCTCACCCCAGGCGTCGGGCGCCACCGTGCCGGCCAGGGGCTACTGGCTCGGCGCGTCGGACGGCGGGATCTTCGGCTTCGGGGACGCCCGGTTCTTCGGCTCCACCGGTGCCCTCACCCTGAACCGGCCCATCGTGGGCATGGCCGCCACCCCCTCTGGCAGCGGCTACTGGCTGGTGGCATCCGACGGCGGGATCTTCGGCTTCGGCGACGCCCGGTTCTTCGGCTCCACCGGTGCCCTCACCCTGGCCCGGCCCATCGTGGGCATGGCCGCCACCCCCTCCGGCAACGGCTACTGGCTGGTGGCCTCCGACGGCGGGATCTTCGGCTTCGGCGACGCCAGGTTCCTCGGCTCCACCGGCGCCGTCCGGCTCAACCAGCCCATCGTCGCCATGGCAGCCAGCCCCACCGGCGCCGGCTACTGGCTGGTCGCCTCCGACGGCGGCATCTTCAACTTCGGCGACGCCGCCTTCTTCGGCTCCACCGGCGCCCTCCGGCTCAACCGGCCCATCGTGGGCATGGCGCCGGCGCCCGGCCAGCTGGTGACCGACACGGTCCTGCCGACCGTGACGGTCAACCAGGCCGCGACCCAGGCCGACCCGACCAACACGTCGCCCATCAACTTCACCGTGGTGTTCAGCGAGGTCGTGGCCGGTTTCACGGGCTCCGACGTCGTCATCGGCGGGACGGCGGGGGGCAGCAAGACGGCCACCGTCACCGGCACGGGCACGACCTACAACATGGCCGTCAGCGGCATGACGTCGAGCGGCACCGTCAGTGTTTCGGTACCGGCCAACTCGGTGATTGATGGGGGCTCAAACCCCAACCTGCCCTCCACCTCCACCGACAACAGCGTCACCTGGGACGCCACTGGGCCCACGGCCACGGTGACCAAGGCCACCTCCCAGGCCGACCCGGCCACCACCAGCCCGGTGAACTTCACCGTCGTGTTCAGCGAGCCGGTGACCGGTTTCGTCGACGGCGATGTGACCGTAGGCGGCGGGGCCGGCGGCACCAAGACGGCCACCGTCACCGGCAGCGGCACCACCTACAACGTTGCGGTGAGCGGCATGACCAGCGCCGGCACCGTCACCGCCTCGGTGGGCGCGGGCCAGGCCGCTGACGCGGCGGG
>JBOGHQ010000214.1:0-7277 GCA_050744785.1 Acidimicrobiales bacterium
CTCCAGGTCGGGGCCGCGCGACAGCGCCGCCTTGCCGTCCACGAAGTCCTGGCTGACCAGTCCGGAGGCCAGGGTCACGGGCTCGGGCAGCCGGAGCAGGCCCCGCTGCCGCACGATGTCGACGACCCGTTCCCGCAGGCTGCTCACGGCATGCATGCTTGCACGCATGCTGACCGCGGTGTACCTGGAAGCACCCCCTGACCGTTCTCTGGATGTTCGGGCCCGATTCCTCGCCTGGCTGCGTCCAGAGAACGGCCAGCTGCCGGTAGCGTCCGGCCGTGCTGGCGGCAAGGGGGGTCGGGGGGGCACTGACGCTCGGCCTGGCCGGCGTGCTGGCGGCCTGCTCCGGCGGGACGCCGGCGGTGGTCACCGCGCCCCTCACCCAGCCGTCCACGGCAGCGGCCACGACACCGTCCTCCACGACGTCGACCAGCACCAGCTCCACCACCACGACCACCACGGCACCCACGACGACCACCACCGCCGTGCCCGCCATCCCCATCAACGCCGGGCAGGTGGCGGCGGGTGCGGAGTGGACCCTGCTGGCCGTGGGCGACGTGCTGATGGACGACACCGAGGCGGCCGGGGTGGGCCCGTTCGGGGCAGTGGTGCCGTCCCTCGCCAGCGGCACCCTGGCCGTGGTGAACGTGGAGATGGTGATCGCCACCAGCGGGGTGGCCGTCGACAAGACCTACACCTTCCGGGCCCCGCCCTCGGCGGCCGGCCGGCTGGCCGGGGCCGGCGTCGACGTGGCCAACCTGGGCAACAACCACACCCTCGACTTCGGCGAGAACGCCCTCATGGAGACCATCAGCCACCTGCGGGCGGCCGGCGTGGCCACCGTCGGCGCCGGTGCCAACGCCGACGAGGCCTTCGCTCCCGTCACCGGCACGGTGGGCGGGGTGCGGGTGGCGGTGCTGGGCACCACCCGCATCGTGCCCCGGCGGGACTGGGCCGCCGACGGCGGGCCGGGCATCGCCTCCGCCTTCCTGGAGCGCCGGCTGCTGGCCGCCGTCCGCGCCGCCAAGGCCAGCGCCGACGTGGTCATCGTGAACGTGCACTGGGGCCAGGAGGGCAGCCCCTGCCCCGAGCCCGCCCAGGAGCAGCTGGGCGCAGCCCTGCTCGACGCCGGGGCCAGCGTGGTGATCGGGTCGCACCCCCACGTGCTCCAGCCCATCGTGGCCGACGGCCGCGGCGTGCTGGCGTACTCGCTCGGCAACTTCGCCTTCCACCGCCGGCACGGGGCCCAGGGCGAGTCCGGGGTGCTGGAGGTCCGCTTCGCCGGGGCCCAGATCACCGGCCACCGGCTCCACCCCCACGTGCTCGACCACGGCCCGCCCCGGCCCGCCGGGCCCGAGGCGGCGGCCCGCATCGCCGCCGCCGTGGCCAACCCCTGCCTCCCGCCGCCCACCACGACGACGGTGCCGCCGCTGCCTTCCTCCACGCCCTGACGCCGTCCAGCGCGGGAGCGTCTCGTCCAGATCACCGCGAATCGGATGGCCCGGCGGAGAACCCTTCATCTGACCTATGGCCACGGAGGGCGCTATGCCGTTCACATACAGTGAAGCGGCGCGACGATCCCCGAGCCTGTACCTGGTCGCCTGGGCCCGGGGGGAGCGAGTGGCGAACCCCACGCACCTGGTCCGAGACGAGCCTGGCGCGGCGCGCCCGGCGGGAGGTTGCGATGCGCGGGTTCCGCCGTACCACCAAGCTGCTGGCCCTGGCCCTGGTGCCCCTGACCGTGGTCATGGGTGCGGCGCGGGCCGACAACCTCCAGGCTGACGACCTGGCGGCCGTCGGAGGCGTCACCAACAAGACGCCCGGGGCCACCGGTACGGCCCGCTTCCAACTCGTGTCCAACGGCTCGGACGGCTGCAACGCCACGGCCACGGCCCCGGTGACGGTGGCGGTGAGCAGCAACCAGGCGTGGCTCACCTTCGAGGCGCCGTCGTCGCTCACTCTCACCGCCTGCGGGACCGCAGGCGCGGGCACGATCGATTACCGCCTTGCGACCACCGCCCCCGTGGGCGACGTCGCCACCATCAGTGGCGAGGCCTCGGGGGGCAAGGTGGGGAACAACGGGTTCAACAACAACCCCGGCAAGTTCAACGTGACGGTGATCGCCGGCGACACCACCCCGCCGGTGCTCACTCTGCCCGCCGACCTCACCGCCGAGGCCACCTCGGCCGACGGCGCGGTGGTCACCTACAGCGCCTCCGCCCACGACAACGCCAACGGCCCGGTCACGCCGTCGTGCGCACCAGCGTCGGGCGCCACCTTCCCGCTGGGCCAGGCCACCGTCACCTGCACCGCCACCGACACCGCCGGCAACGCCTCGTCGGGCACCTTCAAGGTCACCGTGGTGGACACCACCCCGCCCGCCGTCAGCGTGCCCGGCGCCATCACCGCCGAGGCCACCTCGGCCGACGGCCGCGAGGTCGCCTTCGAGGGGTCCGCCATCGACGCTGTGTCCGGCACCCTGGCCACCGCCTGCACGCCGGCCTCGGGCGCCGTGTTCCCGATCGGCACCACCTCCGTCACCTGCACCGCCACCGACGGCGCCGGCAACACCGGCCGCGCCTCGTTCGGCGTGACGGTGGCGGACACCACCGCTCCGCAACTCACCCTGCCGTCCGGCGTCGCCGCCGAGGCCACTGGCCCTGACGGGGCGGCGGCGGCGTGGACGGCCACCGCCACCGACCTGGTGGACGGCGAGGTGGACGTCACCTGCGACCCGGCCTCGGCCACCACCTTCCCGCTGGGCGCCACCACCGTGGCCTGCTCGGCCACCGACGGGGCCGGCAACACCGCCACCGCATCGTTCACCGTGACCGTCGCCGACACCACCGCCCCCGACCTGGACCTGCCGACCGCCATCGTGGCCGAGGCCACCGGGCCGGACGGCGCTGCCGTCACCTATACCGCCGGCGCGGGCGATGCCGTGGACGGCGACGTGGTCCCCCACTGCGAGCCCCCCTCCGGCCGCACCTTCGCCATCGGCACAACGCCCGTGTCCTGCTCGGCCACCGACGGGGCCGGCAACACCGCCACCGGCGGCTTCGACGTGACCGTCCGGGACACCACCGCCCCGACCCTGGTGGCACCCGAGGTCTTGACCGCCGAGGCCACGTCGGCCGACGGCGCGGTGGTCAGCTTCGCCGTAACCGCCAGCGACGTGGTGGACGCCGACGTGGCCGTCACCTGCTCCACCCCCTCGGGCTCCACCTTCCCGCTGGGCCGCACCGACGTCACCTGCACCGCCACCGACGAGGCCGGCAACACCGGCCAGGCCACCTTCCCCGTGGACGTGGTGGACACCACCGCCCCCGAGCTGGCGGTGCCCGCCGCAGTGCTGGCCGAGGCCACCGGGCCCGACGGCGCCGCCGTCAGCTTCAGCGTCACCGCCGTCGACCTGGTGGACGGCGCCGTGGCCGTGACCTGCACGCCGGCGTCGGGCTCGACCTTTGCCCTCGGCACCACGACCGTCGGCTGCTCGGCCGCCGACGAGCGGGCCAACGACGCGGCCGGCTCCTTCACCGTCGAGGTGGTCGACACCACCGCCCCGGTGGTGGTGGTGGCCGACGTCGAGGCCACCGCCTCGGGCAACTCCAAGGCCAAGGTCGAGTACACCGCCTCCGCCACCGATGTGGTGGACGGCCTGCTGGTGCCCACCTGCACCCCGTCGCCCTCGGGGTCGGAGTTCCCCGTGGGCAGCACCGCCGTGAGCTGCCAGGCCACGGACGGCCACGGCAACACGGGCACCGCCGGGGCCACCATCGAGGTCACCTACCACTTCGGCGGCTTCTACCGCCCGGTGGACAACCCGACGGTGCTGAACCAGGTGAAGGCGGGCCAGGCCATCCCCGTCAAGTTCGGCCTGGGCGGCTACCAGGGCATGGCCATCTTCGCCGCCGGCCACCCGGCGTCGGGCCGCATCGAGTGCAGCACTTCGGCACCGGTCGACGCCATCGACCAGACGGTGACGGCCGGCAGCAGCAGCCTCACCTACGACACGGGCACGGCCAGCTACCACTACGTCTGGAAGACCGACAAGGCGTGGGCCGGCACCTGCCGGCGGCTGGTGCTCAAGACGGCCGACGGCGTGACCCACGAGGCCCTCTTCACCCTCACCCGCTGAGCGCGAAGCGCCTCGGGGAGGCGGTCGGGCCCCGGTAACCTGATCGCCTTCCGGGGGAGGCGATGCACGTGCGACACCCAGCCATCTCCGCCCACGCCGAGGCGGCCCACCGAGCGGCGGCACCGTTCATGGAGTTCCTGGCCGACTCGGCCTGGCTGCACCGGGCCCCGGGCGACGGCGTGTGCGATTTCCTTTTCGGCAACCCCCAGGACATGCCGGTGCCCGGCTACGTGGACGCCCTCCGCCGGGCCACCGTGCCCCACGATCCGGCCTGGTTCGCCTACAAGCTCAACGAGGCACCGGCCCGTGCCGCCGCGGCGGCGTCGCTGCGCCGGCGGCTCGGGCTCCCGTACGAGGACGAGGACCTCTTCCTCACCAAGGGGGCGTGGGGCGCCCTGGCCATCGCCCTCCAGACGGTGGTCGGGGCCGGCGACGAGGTGATCTTCGTGAGCCCGCCCTGGTTCTTCTACGAGTCCCTGATCGCCCTGGTGGGCGGCACGCCGGTGCGGGTGCGCATCGACCTCGACACCTTCGACCTGGACCTCGACGCCATCGCCGCCTCCATCACGCCGCGGACCCGGGCCATCGTGGTCAACTCCCCCAACAACCCGAGCGGCCGCATCTACCCGCCCGCTCTCCTGGAGCGGCTGGGCCGGCTGCTCACCGAGGCGTCGGCCGACCACGGCCGCGCGATCTACCTGCTGTCCGACGAGGCCTACAACCGCATCCTCTTCGACGGCCGGAGCTTCCCGAGCCCCACCGCCCACTACCCCTGGTCGTTCCTCATCTACAGCTACGGCAAGACGTTGCTGGCGCCGGGCCAGCGCCTCGGGTACCTGGCCCTGGCGCCCACCATGCCCGACCGGGGCCGGATGCGGGAGGCGGTGTTCCACGTGCAGTTCGTGGCCTACGGCCTGCCCGACGCCGTGCTCCAGTACGCCCTGCCGGAGATCGAGCCGCTCTGCATCGACCTGGCCGCCCTCCAGCGCCGGCGGGACGTGCTGGTGGGCGGGCTGCGCAGCCAGGGGTACGAGCTGCACGTGCCGGAGGGCACCTTCTACCTGCTGCCCCGCTGCCCGATCCCCGACGACGTGGCCTTCGCCAAGGGGCTGGCCGCTGACGACGTGCTGGTGCTGCCCGGCCGGCTGGTGGAGATGCCCGGGTGGTTCCGGCTGTCACTGACGGCCAGCGACGAGATGGTCGAGCGGGCCATCCCCCGCTTCAAGGCCGCCATCGACGCCGCCCGCTGACCTGGTTCCTGCCGCGGGATGTGGCCTCAGGGGGTCAAGTTCCTGCAAGACGCCAGGGAGGGAGGCGCCGGTCCTCACTCGAGGTGCAGCTCGCTGGGGCCGAAGGCGAGGTAGACCAGCCCCAGCGGGACGCCCTGCTCCAGGAGGGCCAGCCGGGCCCCCCGCACCGCCTGGCCGAGGGGCTGGCGCTCGGTGACGAACCGGCGCAGGCTGTCCTCGGCAAAGGCGGTGGCCAGCTTCTCGAACACCGCGATCTCGGTGCCCACGACCGCCGAGGCGTGGGCTGTCTGGAGGAACCCGGTGGCGTAGGAGAAGGCTGCGTCGGGCGCCAGGGCGGCCGAGTGGCAGCCATTGAGGAACACCAGGGGCCGGGTGGCCCGCCAGTCGGCCTTGCCCCGCAGCGAGGCCCGGATGATGGGGCCGTCCTGCCCCGAGCCGACCTCGAAGAAGGCGGCCCGGCCCTGGCGGCCCCCGTGGCCGTAGAGGTAGACGACGCTGGGTGCGCTGGTGCGGAAGTTGTCGAACAACTGGGTGCGGCTGGTGGCCAGCGTCCACTGGCCGGCCAGGGCCTTGACCCGGTCGAGGTGGGCCTCCCGCAGGGGCAGGCCGGGGTCGGTGGACGCCCCCGCCGTGAACACCGGGGCCGGGCCGGCCGGGATGGCCAGGGCCTGGTCGCGGGCATCGTCGTCCTCGCCGCCGGTGAGCGACGCCGAGTAGCCGATCTGGTGGCGGAAGCCCCAGAAGCCGCTGGGACAGACCACGGTGGGGTCGTCGTAGCTGGGGCACGCTCCCTGGAAGCACGGCGTGCCCTCGAGGGGGGTGGTGCCACGGGCCGTCACGAAGTCGGGGCAGATGGTGAGGGCGGCGTCCTCCGGGTTGAGGGGATGGTCGTAGATGCACGCGGCCGGCACCAGCAGGTCCAGCGACTCCTTGTTGGCCAGCTCCACCACGCCGGGGATGCGCATGCGCTCGATGAGGTCGCTCACGCCGCTCCCGGCCAACTGGTCGATGAGCAGGTCCCACACGATGAACCCGCTGCGGGCCATGGTGATGAGGTCCTCGCCCAGCGTCGTCGGCCCCGGGTTGGCGTAGCGGTAGGCCAGGGTGGCGAAGTCGGCCCGGGTGGGCTCGGTGGCGGTGGCCCACGACGACAGGCGCAGGGCCGACCGGACCTGCTCCAGGGCCTGGCCCAGTGCCTCGCCGGTGAGGGTGGCGTCGTGCTTGAACTCGGTGCCGGCGAAGAAGCGGAACCCGTGGGTGCCGTTGCCGTTGTCGTTGACCATCAGGCTGAGGGCCCGGGGCTGGAGGCCCTCCACGTGCTCGGGCCGCAGCTCCGACACCACCGCGAAGTCGAGCACCGAGCGCAGTCCCCGGCCCGCACCCCCCTGCTCCTCGTCGGTGACCTGGACCTCCACCAGGCGGGACTGGAGCAGCACCTGGCGGCAGTAGAGGTTGCAGCGCATGCGGGCCACGCCGGTGCGGTCAGGGGTGGTGACGGGGAGCAGCAGGCGGCGCTCCCCCGGCACGGCCCCGCCGGGCTGGGTCTCCACCACGGCCCTGCCGTCGCCCACCAGGAGCAGCTCGCCCACGTCGGCGCCGGGTTCGGGCGCCAGCTCGCCGTCGAAGCCGAACAGCACCACCTGGAGCACGGTGCCGGCCGGCAGGTCGGGCAGCGGCGTGGCGGCGGTGTCGATGGCGTCGGCGGTGAGCTGGGCCCCGATCTCCACGAAGAACAGGTACCGGCGGCCTTTGGCCAGGGTTCGGTCACGGGCCAGGCCGGGCTCCCCGGGGCGGGTGGTGAAGCCCGTGCTGACGACGGCCGGGGCGGGTGGCGCCGGCGGGCGGGGTGCCGGCGGCGGTGCCAGGTCGGGCTGGGGCGGGATACCGCG
>JBOGHQ010000215.1:0-2652 GCA_050744785.1 Acidimicrobiales bacterium
GTGTGGGCCCTACAGGTGCTGGGCTTCTCCACCCGCAGCGAGCCGCCCCGCAGCGACATCCTTCGCCGGTTCCGCATGCTGGTGCGCGACGCCCACCCCGACCACGGCGCCGAGGCGGAGGGGGCGGGGGGCACTCCCCCCGCAGTACGACCGCCGATCCGGCGCTGCCGGTCGGCGGTTCGAGCGCCGCCCGGAGGGCGGCACCGCCAAGCTCGCCGAGCAACCTCTGGTTGCGAGGCGATGGGGTTCATCCCTCGCCCAGCAGGGTGCGCCTGGCCTCGGTGAGCTCGGTGATGCGGTCGCCGGCGCCCGCCGCCTCGGCGCCGTGGTCGGGGTGGGCGTCGCGCACCAGGGCCCGGAAGCGGCGCAGGATGTCGCTGCGGGGCGGCTCGCTGCGGGTGGAGAAGCCGAGCACCTGCAGGGCCCACCTCTCGTCGCCCAGGGCGGGCTGGGCCACGAGGAGGGCCTCGTCGTTGGACAGGTACTGGAGGAGGCGGCCGTCGGCGTCGCCCTCCCAGCGGGTGGCCCGGCGCAGGAGCCGGAACACCGCCGGGCGGGCCGACGACTCCAGCTTGCTCGCCGCGTAGATGGCACCGAGGACCTGCGGCAGCGCCGCCCCGTGGCGGTCCAGCTCGAGCGACAGGGCGGCGCCAGCGTCGTCGCCCACCAGCCGGTGACGGCTGCGGTCGAGGCCCACCACGTCGGTCTGGAGGCGGTGGCGGAGCCGGGGTTGGGCCACCTGGCCCCGGTACTCGAGGTCCCACAGCAGGCGGTCCACGCCGTCGCGCTCCTCGTCGGGCAGCTGGCGCGCCCAGCCCCCGAGGATCCCGGCCAGGAGGAGGCCGCCGTAGCCGGGCGGGTCGGTGGGGAGGTACAGCTCCCCGAGCGCCACCCGCCGGGTGGGCGCGATGGCGCGCGAGTGCCGGATCTCCAGTTCGGCCAGGAGCACGAGCGGAGGGTACCGGCCGGCCGCCCCCCGAACCGGTTCTGGTCCCGAAAACGGTGCCGTTTCGGTACCGATCTCGGGACCAGAACCGGGTTGAGCTACACGTAGTGGCGCAGCAGGTCCCGCAGCGAGCCGGCGTCGCGCACGATGACCTCGTCGTCGGCCTCCGCCTCCACCGCATCGACGATGCCCTCGGCCAGCTTCTGCACCCGGCTCCACGCCACCGCGTCCACGCCGTAGGGCGGGGGCGTGGCCGACGCCGCCGCGGTGGCGGTGACCAGGTCGGCCACGCTCTCCACCTCCACCACCCGCTCGGCGGCCAGGCGGTCGGCAGCCACGTAGAGGTCTGACATCACGGCGTAGACGGCCTCGTCGTCGACGTCGTCCTCTTCCTCGTCGTCCACCGCCTCCAGCGCGTCGGGGAACTCGACCCGGTCCATGAGGGCGTCCACGGCCGCCTCGTGCTGCTCGGGCACGAACAGGTCGTCGCCCTCCCATCGGTGCGGGATGCCGTCGTTGGCCAGCAGCTCGCCGAGGGCGGCCCGTTCCCCCTCCTCCCAGCCGTCCATCTCGTAGACGAGGGCGTCGTCGGCCAGGAGCACGCCGCACTCGGGGCAGGCCTCGACCCCCTCCTGGTACTCGGAGCCGCATGCGGGGCAGAAGGTGGTGACCATTGCCGCCATTCGATCACCTGGAAGGGCGCCGAGGAAAGAGGCAGTTGCCTACCGCCGGAGCGGGGCGTGGCGCTCCAGGAAGGCGGCGGTGCGCTCCAACTCGTCCTGGACGGTGGCCGGCGAGCGCCACCCATGGCCTTCGCCCTCGTACTCGTGGTGCTCGACGGGCACGCCCCGGCCGCGGAGCGCGGCAGCCAGCTGACGGGACTGGTCGGGCGGCACCACCACGTCGTCGGCGCCGTGCAGCAGCAGCACCGGTGCGGTGATGCGGCCGGCCAGGTGGATCGGCGACCGCTTCCGGTACCGGTGGGCGGCCTCGGGCAGAGGGCCCACCAGGCCCAGGTTGTAGTGGGCCTCGAAGCGGTGGGTGCTGGCCGAGAGCGCCTCCAGGTCGGTCACCGGGTAGAGCGCCACCGCCGCCGCCCACAGCCCGGGGTCGCGAGCGAGCAGCAGGAGAGCGGTCATGCCGCCGGCCGACCCTCCCATGGCCACCAGCCGGCGGGGGTCCCCCCAGCCGCGCTCGACGGCGGCCCGGGCGCCGGCCAGCACGTCGTCCACATCGGCCCCGCCCCACTCGCCCCGCAGCGCTTGGGCCCAGGCCCGGCCCCACCCGGTGGTGCCACGGCAGTCGGGGTGCAGCACGGCCCACCCTCGGGACAGGAAGAAGACCAGGCGGGGGTCGAAGGTGACCCGGCGCTGGTCGGTGGGGCCGCCGTGGGCCCACACCAGCAGCGGTGGCGGGGTGGCGGCGCCGGCGGTCGGGAGGCGCCACAGGCGGCCGTGCACCTCGGCGCCGTCGGGCGCCTCCCAGGAGACCAGTTCCGGCTCCGGCATGGCCTCGGCCACCGCGGCCAGCCCGGGGCCGGGCCCGGTGGCCAGCACCTGCTTCTCGCCCGTGGCCGGGTCCACCGTGGTGACGGCGGTGGGCGTGCGGGCCCCGGTGCGCAGGCCGGCGATCCGCCCTCCCGCCCAGGACAGAGAGGTCCACACGCCCTTCGCCAGCTCCCGCACCTCGCCGGTGGCCACCCGCAC
>JBOGHQ010000216.1:0-2520 GCA_050744785.1 Acidimicrobiales bacterium
CGGCAAAGACACCGGCGGCCAGGAAGGGCGGCGGCGCCCGCGGCGCGGCCGCCGGCCAGTCCTGAGCGGGCGGGCGCCCGCGGTGCACCGCTGAGCTCCCGCAGGCGGCTCGACGACGAGCTGGTGCGGCGGGGCCTGGCCCCGAGCCGGGAGCAGGCGCACCGCCGGATCGCCGAGGGCCGGGTGCTGGTGAGCGGGGCACCGGCCGACAAGCCCTCCCGCTTGGTGGCGGCGGGCGAGCCGCTGGAGGTACTCGGTGCCGGCCCCCGCTTCGTGAGCCGGGGTGGCGACAAGCTGGACGCCGCCCTCGACCACTTCGAGATCGACGTGGCCGGCCGGTCGGCCCTCGACGCCGGTGCTTCCACCGGCGGGTTCACCCACTGCCTGCTGGAGCGGGGCGCCCGGTCCGTGGTGGCGGTGGACGTGGGCTTCGGCCAGCTCCACGAACGACTGCGGGGCGACCGGCGCGTCACTGTCCGGGAGCGCACCAACGTCCGCTACCTGGTCCTGGACCAGGCGGTGGACGTGGTGGTGGCGGACCTCTCCTTCATCTCTCTCGGCGTGGTGGCGCCCGCCCTCCTGGGGCCCAACGCCCGCACCGGTGCCGACGTGGTGGTGCTGGTGAAGCCGCAGTTCGAGGCGGGGCGGGCCGAGGCGGGCCGGGGCCGTGGCGTGGTGCGGGACCCGGCCGTGTGGCTGCGGGTCCTGGAGGAGGTGCGCTCCGCCTTCGCCGCACAGGGAGCCGCGATGATGGGGGCCATGGTGTCGCCCCTCACCGGGGCCGACGGCAACGTCGAGTTCCTGGCCCATCTCTGCGCCCACAGCCTGGCGGCGCCGCCGGCGCAAGGGGTGGACCTGGCCGCGGTGGTGGACGAGGCGGCCCAGCGTCACCCACCCGAAGGGGCGCGCTGACCATGGCCCACTTCGCCCTCGTCCCGCACCGGCTGCGCCCCGAGGCTCTGGACCTGGCCCATCAGGCCATCGCCTGGCTGGAGGAGCGCTCCCACCAGGTCCGGGTGCCCGAGGACGACGCCCGTACCGACGAGCTGCGCCGCTACGCCTGCCCGGAGGAGAAGCTCACCGCCGACCTCGACCTGGCCGTGAGCCTGGGCGGCGACGGCACCATGCTGCACGCCGTGGCCCTGGTGGCCGGCTCCGACGTACCCGTCCTGGGGGTCAACGTGGGTCGCCTGGGGTACCTCACCGAGGTCGAGCCGGCCGGGCTCACCGCCGCCCTGGCGCGCTTCTTGGCCGGTGACCACCGCGTCGAGCACCGCATGTCCCTCCACGTGGAGGTCCACGCCGGCGACACCACCCGGGCCCACCTCTGCCTGAACGAGGCCGTGCTGGAGAAGACCGAGTCGGGGCACTCGGTGCGCCTCGAGCTGTCCCTCAACGAACAGCCCTTCCTCACCTGCACTGCCGACGGCCTGATCGTGTCCACGCCCACCGGCTCCACCGCCTACAACTTCTCGGCCCGCGGCCCCATCGTCTCGCCTCGCCACCGTGCTCTGGTGGTCACGCCGGTGTCGGCCCACACCCTGTTCGACCGCTCCCTCGTCCTCGGGCCCGAGGAGACCGTGGGCGTGGAGGTCCTCGAGCGGCGGCCGGCCGCCCTCGTGCTCGACGGCCACGATCTCGGCACCCTCGAGCCCGGCCACCGGGTGACGTGCCGGGCCGGCGCCCACGACGCCCACTTCGTCACCTTCGGCGACCGGGACTTCCACCAGATCCTCGGCGCCAAGTTCGGGCTGGGGCGCTGATGCTCACCGAACTGGCCATCCGGGACCTGGGCGTGGTCGCCGATCTCCGGGTCAGCCTGGGCCCGGGCATGACGGCGGTCACCGGCGAGACGGGCGCAGGCAAGACCATGCTGGTCGAGGCCATCGAGCTGCTGGTGGGCGGCCGGGCTGACGGCGTCCTGGTCCGGGCCGGCGCGGCCGAGGCCTGGGTGGAGGGGCGCTTCTTCACCGGCGACGAGGAGGTGGTGCTGGCACGCGCCGTGCCGGCGTCGGGCCGTTCCCGTGCCTACGTGGACGGTCGCATGGCGCCGGTGTCGGCCCTGGCCGAGGTGGGCGCCCGCCTGGTCGACCTGCACGGCCAGCACGCCCACCAGTCGCTGCTGTCGCCGGCCGCCCAGCGGGCCGCCCTGGACGCCTTCGCCGGCGTCGATCACGCCCCGCTCGTGGCGGCCCGGCTCCGGCGCCGCCAGATCACCGGTGCCCTGGCCGAGCTCGGGGGCGACGAGCGGGGCCGGGCCCGGGAGGCCGAACTCCTGCGGTTCCAGCTGGCCGAGATCGACGGCGCCGCCGTCGAGGATCCCGGCGAGGACGCCGCCCTCGAGGCGGAGGAGGACCGCCTGGCCGACGTGGCCGCCTCCCGCGAGGCGGCCGCCATCGCCCTGGCCGCCCTGGCCGGCGAGGAGGGATGGGACGACGCCCTGGGCCGGGCCACCGCGGCGGTGGCCGGGCGGCCACCGCTGGCCGGCGTCGAGCGCCGGTTGCGGTCGCTGGCGGCGGA
>JBOGHQ010000217.1:0-1941 GCA_050744785.1 Acidimicrobiales bacterium
CTTCGAGATGCTGGGCAACTTCAGCTTCGGTGACTACTTCAAGGCCGACGCCATCCCCTTCGCCTGGGAGCTGGTCACCGACGGCTTCGGCCTCGACCCCGCCCGCCTGTGGGTCACCGTGCACGTGGACGACGACGAGGCGGCCGGAATTTGGCTCGACGCCGTGGGCCTCCCGGCCGAGCGCATCCAGCGCCTGGGGGCCGACAACTTCTGGGAGATGGGCGACACCGGGCCGTGCGGGCCGTGCTCGGAGATCTTCTACGACAAGGGCGAGGCCTACGGCGCCGCCGGCGGGCCCGCCTCCGGGGGCGAGGAGCGCTTCGTCGAGTTCTGGAACCTGGTGTTCATGCAGTACGACCGCCAGCCCGACGGCACGCTGCTCGACCTGCCCCGCACCAACATCGACACCGGCCTCGGCTTCGAGCGCACCCTCGGAGTCGTCCAGAAGGTCGACTCGGTGTTCGACACCGACGTCCTCCGCCCGCTGGTGGAGGCGGCCGCCCGCACCACCGGCCGAACCTACGGCGAGGAGGAGCGGGTCGACGTGGCCCTGCGCATCCTGGCCGACCACGCCCGCACCATGAGCTTCCTCGTCAGCGACGGTGTGTACCCCTCCAACGAGGGCCGGGGCTACGTGCTGCGCCGCATCATCCGCCGGGCAGTACGCCAGGCCTTCCAGCTCGGGGTGGAGACGTCGGTGACGCCTCCCATGGTCCAGGCCACGGTGGAGGTCATGGGCGAGGCCTATCCCGACCTGGCCCGCAACGCCGACTTCGTGGCCGACATCGTCGACCGTGAGGAGGCCAAGTTCCGCCAGACCCTCCGCCTCGGACTGGCCGCCCTCGACACCGCCCTGGAGGACGCCACCGAGGTCCCCGGTGCGGTTGCCTTCCGGCTCCACGACACCTACGGCTTCCCGATCGAGCTCACCCGTGAGATCGCCGCCGAACGCCAGGCCACGGTGGACGATGCCGGCTTCCGGGCCGCCATGGACGAGCAGCGCCGCCGGGCCCGTGCCGACCGCTCGGCCGCCACCACCGACGGCGAGGGCCGCGACTACCGGGAGCTGCTGGACCAGTTCGGCACCACCGACTTCACCGGCTACGGCGAGTACCAGACCCCGGCGCGGCTCCTGGCCGTGCTGCCCGGCGACGACGGCACGGTGGAGATCTTCCTGGACCGGACCCCCTTCTACGCCGAGAGCGGCGGCCAGGTGGGCGACACCGGCCTCATCGTCACCGAGCAGGGACGGGCCCAGGTCCTCGACACCACGGCGCCCCTGCCAGGCCTCTACCGCCACACCGCCCGCATCCTGGAGGGGGCGCTCGAGCCGGGCCAGGAGGCCATGGCCGCCATCGACGCCCCCCGCCGCGACGCCATCCGCCGCAACCACACCGGCACCCACCTGCTCCACTGGGCCCTGCGGGAGGTCCTCGGGGCCCACGTGAAGCAGCAGGGGTCCCTGGTGGCGCCCGACCACCTCCGCTTCGACTTCAGCAACTTCGGCCCCGTGGAGCAGGTCCACCTGGACCGGGTCGAGGAGCTGGTCAACGAGCACATCCTGGCCGACGAGCCGGTGCGGGCCTACGAGACCTCCAAGGCCCACGCCGAGCAGCTGGGCGCGGTCGCCTTCTTCGGGGACAAGTACGGCGACTACGTCCGGGTGGTGGAGGCGGGCTCGCGGTCGCTCGAGCTGTGCGGCGGGACCCACGTGGGCGCCCTGGGCATGATCGGTCCGGTGAAGGTCACCTCGGAGAGCTCCATCGGCTCCAACCTGCGCCGCATCACCGCCCTCACCGGCACCGGCACCTTGGAGCGGGCCCGAACCGACGACCGCCTGCTGGCCCGGGTGGCCGAGCTGCTGCGGGCCGAGCCCCGGGAAGCCCCCGAGGCGGTGGAGCGGGTGCTGGCCCGGCAGCGGGAGCTGGAGCAGGAGCTGCG
>JBOGHQ010000218.1:0-2451 GCA_050744785.1 Acidimicrobiales bacterium
GCTCGGGCCCGCCACGGGGGCCGCCGGCGCCGGGAGGACGCCCGGGCGTGCCGGGGCCACCCCGGCCCGGCCCTCCCCGCCGCCCGCCGGGGGCCTTGGGGGCGCGCGCCTCGGCCACGCCCCGCACGAGCTGGGCCAGCACGTCCTCGGTGCTCATGGAGACCTTGCGGGGGACCGTGGCCATCGCTACCTTTCGTGCCATGTCGTCCACGAGCCGGCCGGACCGGGGGCCGACGCTGTCGCTGCCCCAGGCGGCACGCCTCGCCGGGCTCCGCCTCGGCCAGCTCTTCTCGCTGGTCAGCGCCGGCGAGATCCCGGCCTGGCGCTCTGGCCCCTGCCGCTTCGTCTACGAGCGCGACGTCGACGAGTGGATGGGCCGGCGGGAGGAGCCGCCGGCGTAGCTGTCACGGCGGTGTGCCACCATGGGCGGGTGGACCTGGTGGTGGCGGTGGTGGCCTGGGTGTGGCTCGGGGTGTGCCTGCTCGGCGTGGCCGGGGTAGTGCTGCTTCTTCTGGCCCGCTACCTCGACGAGGCGGCCGCCTTCTTCCGGCGTTCGTAGGCCTCCCGGCGGCGCTTCGCCTCGGCCTCCTTCTCCGCCGCTGAGGCGGCGATGCGCTCGGCCTCGGCCCGGGTGGTGAGGGGGAACCCCAGGAAGCGGGCCAGGCCCTGGGCCGGGGTCTTCTCAGTCTCGATGGGCCCGGTAGAGGTGATCACGGGGTCGCCGGTGTCATAGCGGACCACCCGGCCCCGACCCTGCAACGACTCCAGCAGGCGCTTCTGCGGGCTGATGTCGGTGATGCGCTTGAGCAGCGGCGAGGGAGTTGGCATCTCCCGGCCGAACTCGTCGAGGCGACCCGTGCCGGGCGGGCGGGTGAAGGGCCGGCCGTCGAAGCTGTCGATCCCGGTCACCTCTTCGTAGGGGATCTTGAGCGCCGGCGACAGGTTGCGCAGGGCGTCGGACGGCTTGAGGACCGGCCCGCCCACCTGTGAGAACGGGTTCAGGCCACGGGTGCCGAGCAGGCGCCCACCGGGCAGGGGCAGGGCCCCCCGCAGGAACTCGGGCAGGTCCTCAAGCGAGTCGTCGTGGCCCCACTGGTCGGCCAGGTGCAGCGTCCAGGCCGTGCGCAGCGGGTGCTCGGCCGGCAGCCGGAAGGCCATCTGGGTCAGGTGGCGCTGCCAGGCGTAGAAGGGCACCACCCGCCGGGCCACCCGGCGCTCGAAGCTGGTCATGCGGGAGAAGTCGCCCATGGCCCGCAGGGCGGTCTTCAAGGCCGCCTCGGGGCTGGCGCCCTTCTCCACCCTCGACAGGTACACCGCGCTGCGCCCCAGGTTGTCGACGAAGCCGTTCAGGGCGTAGCTCTTGCGCACCACCGCAGCGGCCGGCTTGGTCACCGTGCGGACGGCCCTCGACACCTTGCCGTCCCCGAGGACCATCTCCTCGGGCGTCCGCAGGAAGGAGAACTCCTCATGGGTGGGCCCGGCGGTGTAGAGCCGTCGTGGGCCCACCGCATCGAAGCTGCGCTCGCCCCGGGGCCCGCTGGCCCGGTAGGCCTTCACGGCCCGGCCAACCTGGCGGGCCAGATCGACGGGGCCCACCCCGCCGCCCACCATGGCCATGAGGGCGTTGCCCACCACGTTGCCCACCTGCCACGACGGCGACAGCGGCAGCACGGTGACCTTGAAGGCCTGGATGGCCGGGTCGTAGGTGCGCTTGAGCATCTTGTCCCAGGCCGGGTCGGTGAAGTAGCTGCGGAAGTGCTCGTGCAGCTTGGCCGGCACGAAGGTGGTGGTGGAGGTGATCTGGCCGGCCTTCTCGAACGGGGAGGCCGGGTCCCAGGCCACGTAGCCCTCCTTGGCGGCCGACTCGATCGAGTCGAAGCGTCGCACGAAGGGCAGGGTGCGGATCTTCTCCACCGCCTGGCGGGCCACGGCGATCTTGACGGTGTCGATCTCGGCCTGGGTCTGGGCCCGCACGGTGCGGTCGTAGGCCGTGGAACCCGTCCGGGCCCGCTCCTCCCGGCCCTTGCGGATCTTGGGCAGCCTCCCGGCGGTCGCCCCGGCCATGGTCGGCTTGGCGTCGAGGCGCAGGTGGGTGAAGTGGTCGAAGTCGGCCCCGGACTCCTTGAGCCGGGCCAGGGTGGTGGGCAGCTCCTCGGCGGCCCGCCCGGCCGCCTTGGCCGCCTCCTCCAGGCCCTCGGCCCGCAGGCGGTTCTCCTGGCGGGTGAGCAGCGAGGCCGCCTCCCGGTTGGTCTTGATGACGGGGCGCAGCCGGGCCGGGGCCGCCTCCAGGGAGTACTCGGCGTCGCGCCGGGCGGCCTCGAGGTGGCCGGCCAGGGTGGACTGGCGCCGCTCGGCCGAGCGGGCCACGTTCTCGGTCACCCGTGCCCTCATCTGGGCCCGACCGAGCGGCAGCGCCGAGCGGGCCCCGGCGTCGAGCAGGCGGGCGGTGGT
>JBOGHQ010000219.1:0-9214 GCA_050744785.1 Acidimicrobiales bacterium
CCCACCACGCCGAGGGCGGTCACCAGCCGGCCGCCGGCCGACGGCCCCGCCACCGGGACGGCCAGGGACCACGCCAGCAGGAGCAGCACCGCCAGGCCGGCGCCAGCCCGGGCCAGGAGGAGGGCCCGAAAGCGCCCGTCGAGCAGGGCGGCCGTTCCTCGGTGCTGGCGGTCCGGGTGTGACCGCGCCGTCACGAGGAGGTGGCGAAGGGCGCCCAGCTGAAGGAGCGTGCCGGCGCCGGCCGTGGCGACCAGGGCGGTGACCAGGCCGGGGGACAGGCGGGAGCGGTCGAGGCAGAGCAGGGCCAGCAGGGGCCCGGCCGCCACCGCGGTGGCGAAGAAGGCGACGATGGTGCGGGGCGAGTTCCACACCGGGCGGGCCGGGACCAGGTACAGCCGGCCGCTGGCGTAGACACCGCCGATCCCCAGGGCGACAGCCACCAGGCCGAGGGCCAGGCGGGGGCCGGGTGCGGCACCCCATTCCCACGCCGCCGCGTACCCGAGGGACGCGGCCGAGAAGGCCGACAGCAGGGCCACCTCCCGGCTCAACCACGACGTGCGCAGGTTGCGCAGCGCCTTGAGGGCGGAGGCCGGCCGGCCCAGGTGCAGCAGCGAGGCGGTCAGGGCCACGGCGCCGGCCAGGGCAGCGCCGACCGCCCCGCCCGCCAGGCGAACGCCGGTGTCCCTGCGGAGGGCCTCCGCCGCCACCGTGGCCGCCACCGTGCCGAGGGACAGCTGGGTCAGGAGGGTGAGGGCCACGAGGGGCCAGTGCGGGTCCTCGGGTTCGACGCGGTGGTCGGTGGCGGCCACCAGGTGGGGCAGGCCGGCAGGGGTGGCGATGCGCGTGGTGGAGAGGGTGATGGAGGCGGGCGGCAGGCCCGGGGCGTCGGCGCCGGACGGGTCGGCCCGCCAGGCGGCCACGTTCACCTTCTCCACGGTGATGGCCTTGGTGGGGCAGGACAGCACGCAGGCCGGGCTCTGCCCCGCCTCCAGCCGGGGCAGGCACAGGTCGCACTTGGCCACGACCTTGCGGGCCGAGTCGTAGACGGGGACCTCGTACGGGCAGTTCCAGATGCAGTACTGGCACCCGATGCACTCGGCCGCGTCGTGGCGCACCACCCCGTTGGCCAGCTTGGTGTAGGCCTGGGTGGGGCACCCCGACAGGCACGTGGGCTCCAGGCAGTGGTTGCACGCCATGGAGAGGTTGAGGCGCCGGGTCGTCGGGAAGGCGCCCCCCTCCAGCTCGCCCACCCGCCGCCACGCTCCGTCCACCGGGGTGGCGTTCTGCTCGGCGCAGGCCACCTCGCAGGAGTGGCACCCCACGCAGGCGTCCATGGCGAAGCCGAATCGGTACTGCTCCCCGGCGTCGAGGGGCAGCAGCTCCGGCCCGTCGGGGCCGATGCCCGTGAGTCGCCGCAGGCGCGCCGGGGCGGAGCCAGCCGCTGTGGCCGCGGCGACGGCGCGCTCCTCCAGCATGGTCACGGCAGGGCGACCTCCACCCGTCTGCCGTTGCGGCGCACGACGTAGACGCCGAGGGCCACGGCCGGGTCGTCGAGGCTCTGGCCCGTGCGCAGGTCGAAGGCGTGCTTGTACATGGGCGAGGTCACCTTGGGCACCTCGCCCTTGGAGCCGACGATGCCACGCGACACGACGTTGGCCTGGCTGAACGGGTCGTGGTTGGACACCGCGAACAGCTCGTCGCGGGGCGAGACCCGGAAGATGGCCACCTGATGGCCCCCCACCAGGGCGCACACCCCCCGGTCGACCACCAGGTCGTTGAAGCCGCACACGTCGACCCAGGTAGGGGCGAGGGCGACATCGGCGGGCGCGCCGAGGACGGCGGTCACTGGTCCACCATCGCGTTGCGATGTCGCACCAGCGAGTTGCTGATGGACCGTCCTCCCGGGCCGGTCATGGTCGGACCTCCTGCTTCTCGTGGGCGAAGGCGGGCCGGCGCTGGCCCCGCTCGGGGACGAACACGACGTTGGGATCGGGCTCGTCGCTGTTGACGAAGGTGCGGAAGCGCTCCACCTTCTCGGGATCGTCGATGGTGGTCCTCCACTCGCAGGCGTAGTTGGCCACGTGGCGGGCCATGTCGGCTTCCAGCTCGGCGGCGATGCCGAGGGAGTCGTCGACCACCACCGCCCGCAGCCACTCGATGCCGCCCTCCAGCTTGTTGAGCCAGGTGGCGGTGCGCTCCAGCCGGTCGGCGGAGCGGACGTAGAACATGAGGAAGCGGTCGATGTAGCGGATCAGGGTGTCGTGGTCGAGGTCGGCGGCCAGCAGCAGCGCGTGCTGGGGGCGCATGCCGCCGTTGCCGCACACGTAGAGGTTCCAGCCCGCCTCGGTGGCGATGACGCCGAAGTCCTTGCTCTGGGCCTCGGCGCACTCCCGGGAGCACCCCGACACGGCCGACTTGATCTTGTGGGGCGCCCGCAGGCCCCGGTAGCGCAGCTCCAGCTCGATGGCCAGGCTGGTGGAGTCCTGCACGCCGTAGCGGCACCAGGTGCTGCCCACGCAGGACTTCACCGTGCGCAGGGCCTTCCCGTAGGCGTGGCCCGACTCCATCCCGGCGTCGACCAGCCGGCGCCAGATGGCGGGCAACTGGTCGACCCGGGCGCCGAGCAGGTCGATGCGCTGGCCGCCGGTGATCTTGCAGTAGAGGCCGAACTCCTTGGCCACCTCACCGATGGTGATGAGCTGCTCTGGGGTGATCTCGCCGCCCGGCACCCGGGGGATCACCGAGTAGGTGCCGTCCCGCTGGAGGTTGGCCAGGAAGTGGTCGTTGGTGTCCTGGAGCGGGGCCTGGCCCCGGTCCAGGATGTAACCGCCGCCCACGCCGAGGGAGGCGAACATGGACGCCACCGCCGGCTTGCAGATCTCGCAGCCCAGGCCCTTGCCGTGGTGGGCCAGGACCTCGGAGAACGAGGTGAGCCGGTGGACCCGCACGATCTCGAACAGCTCTTGGCGGCTGTAGTCGAAGTGCTCGCACAGGTTGTTGCGCACCTCCACCCCGGCCCGGCGCAGCTCGCCCTTGAGCAGGTCGGTGACCAGCGGCACGCAGCCGCCGCAGCCGGTGCCGGCCGACGTGCAGGCCTTGACGGCGCCGACGTCGGTGAGGCGCTGCTCGGCGATGGCGGCGCACACGGCGCCCTTGGTGACGTTGTTGCAGGAGCACACCATGGCGGCGTCGGCCAGTGACTCCACGCCCATGCCGGCGGCCGCCCCGGTACCGCTCACGGCCGGCAGCACCAGCTCCTCCACCCGTTCGGGCGTGGGCATGTCGCCCCGTGCCATCTGCACCAGCGTCTGGTACAGGGAGGCGTCGCCCACCAGGATGCCGCCCAGCACGCGGGGGCCCGGCCCGGTGGTATCGACCACGAGACGCTTGTAGACGTTGCCCACGGGGTCGGCGAAGGTGACCGACTGGCTGCCCGGCGTGGCCCCGAAGGCGTCGCCGAAGCTGGCCACGTCGATGCCCATGAGCTTGAGCTTGGTGGAGAGGTCGGCGCCCTCGAAGGAGGCGTCGCCGCCGAGGAGACGGTCGGCCACCACCCTCGCCATGTGGTAGCCGGGGGCCACCAGGCCCCACACCCGGCCGGCCGCCACCGCACACTCCCCGATGGCGTAGATCCGGGAGTCGGAGGTGCGGCAGGCGTCGTCGACCACCACCCCTCCGCGCTCCCCGACCTCCAGCCCGCACTCCCGCGCCAGCTGGTCGCGGGGGCGGATGCCGGCCGAGAACACCACCACGTCGACGGCCAGGTCGTCGTGGTCCTCGCCGGCGAAGCGCATGGCGTGCACGCGCCCGTCGGGCCCGGCCGCCAGCTCGCTGGTGGCCATGCCGGTGTGGACGTGGACGCCGAGGTCCTCGATGCGCCGGCGCAGGGCCTCCCCGCCGCCCTCGTCCACCTGGACGGGCATGAGGCGGGGGGCGAACTCCACCACGTGGGTCTCGAGCCCGAGGCTGCGCAGGGCGTTGGCCGCCTCCAGGCCCAGCAGGCCCCCGCCCACCACCGCGCCCACCCGGCGGCCCTCGGCGTCGGCCCGGATGGCCTCCAGGTCGTCGAGGGTGCGGTAGACGTGGCAGCCGGGCAGGTCGTGGCCCGCCACGGGCGGCACGAACGGGTAGGAGCCGGTGGCCAGCACCAGGGCGTCGTAGGCGATGGCGGTGCCCGCCGCCGACACCACCTTGCCGGCCTCCCGGTCGATGTGGGCCACGGCGTCGCCCACATGGACCTCGAGGCCGGCGGCGTCGAAGAACCCGGGCGCCACCAGCGACAGCTCCTCGGCGCTGGTGCCCGTGAAGTACGAGCTGAGGCCGACCCGGTCGTAGGCCAGGCGGGGCTCCTCGCAGAAGGTGACCAGGTCCCACTCGGCGGTGGCGCCCCGCTCCACCAGCAGCTCCAGCAGCTTGTGGCCCACCATGCCATGCCCGGCGAGGACGAGGGTTCGCCGCTGCTCCATCACACGGCCACCTCCAGCTGGCCCGACCCGCTCCAGGCCCGCTCCCGGCGGCTGGCGCACACCGAGGTAACGCCGACGCCCACGGCGATCACGGTGAAGCCGGCATGGAACGAGCCGGTGGCCTGGCGGAGGGAGCCGAGCAGGAACGGGAGCAGGAACCCGCCCAGCCCGCCGGCTGCCCCCACCAGTCCGGTCATGGCGCCGACCCGGGCGGGGAATCGGAGGGGCACGAGCTGGAACACGGCGCCGTTGCCGGCCCCGAAGGCGCCCATGGCGGCGAACAGCAGGACGACGGTGACGGCCAGGCCGGGCTGGGTGGCGATCCCCACCAGAAGGATCGAGGCCGTCGCCAGAGCGCCGCCCACCACCTGGGTGCCGCCGATGCGGTCCGACAGCAGGCCACCCAGCGGGCGGACCAGCGACCCGGCCGCGGCGCAGAGGGCGGCGAAGCCGGCCGCGCTGACCTTGGTGAGCCCGAAGCGGTCCACGAAGAAGATGGGCAGGTAGCCGGCCAGCCCCACGAAGCCCCCGAAGGTGGCCAGGTAGAACATGCTCAGCCAGCGGGCGTCCGGCTCGTTCAGCAGCGTGAACGGGTTGCGGGTGGCGCCGGCCGGTCGGGGGGGCTCCTTGGCCAGGGCGGCGAAGGCCAGCCAGGCCAGCGCCACCGGGATGGCGGCCAGGCCGAACACCCCGTGCCAGCCCACGTGCTCGGCCAGGCGGGGGGCGGCCAGCGCCGCGATCAGCGTGCCGGAGTTGCCGGCGCCGGCGATGCCCAGGGCCAACCCCTGGTGCTCGGGCGGGTACCACCGGCTGGCCAGTGGGAGGGCAACCGCGAAGCTGGCGCCGGCGATGCCGAGCAGGAGGCCGATGCCGAGGACCTGGGCGTAGGTGCCGCCCGCCAGCCAGCCCCACGCCAGCGGCACCAGGGTCAGGCCCAGCGTGACCAGGCCGGTGCGACGCACGCCGACCCGGTCGGCCAGGGTACCGAGCAGCAGCCGGAAGGCGGCACCGCCGAGGGGCGGGACGGCCACCATGAGCCCCTTCTGGGTGGCGCTCAACCCGAGGTCCGAGGCGACGTAGGCGCCCAGGGCGCCGAGCAGCACCCAGCACATGAACGACACGTCGAAGTGCACGAAGGCGGCGAGGAGGCTGGGCGGGTGCCCGGCCCGGAGAAAGCCCTTGGTGGCCATTGGTCAAGGCAACCGCACCCGTGTTGAAGGCCCGTTGCCGGCGTGTCAACGCCATGCGACGACTTGCTGAGACCTCCTGTCCAGCCGGCGTGCGGGAATTGCAACAGACCTGTAACAACCGCGCGCCGCGGCCCCCCGGACGCGCCACGAGGGCGCCCCAGGGGGCGCCCTCGTGCCAGCGGTGACGAGTCGGTCGATCCTAGATCCGGCCCCTCCAGGCGCCGGTCTCCACGCCGCGGGACTCGATGAACTTCTTGAACCGCTCCAGGTCGCCCTCAACGCGATCCTCGATGATGCCCATGGCGTCGGCGGCCTTCTCGGTGAAGCCCTCGGTGTCGTACTCGACTTCCACATCGACCTTGGTGCGCTCGCCAGTCTCAGGCTGGAACCTCACCACGCCGGCGTTGGTCTTCCCGTCGATGGCCCGCCACGCGACCCGGCGATCGGGTTCCTGGTTCACGATCTCGGCGTCCCATTCACGGCGGCGCCCGCCGATCTCGGCCACCCAGTGCAGGCGCTTGTCGTCGAGCTGGGTGACCGACTCCACCTGCTCCATGAACTCGGGGAACTCCTCGAACTGCGTCCACTGGTTGTACACGGTCTGGACAGGAAGATCGACGGTGATGGACCTCTGCACGCGTCCCATCAGCACCTCCGTTGGTGGTCGGGTCGTCGGGCGAAAATGGCCGCCCGGGGAAACTCTCTCTACCCGTTCCGGGAGAGGATCATGCGTTGCTGTCGGGGTAGGCTCGGGGGCCCAGCCCGTGCCGGTAGGTGATGCTGATGCGGGGCCCGGCCGAGGCGACCTTGGGCACCGTGTGCTCCCAGCGGCGCTGGAAGGCGCCGCCCGTCACCAGCAGGTCGCCGTGGCCCAGGAGCAGGCTTCGGGTACGCCGGGGGACGTCGCGGTTGTGGGCCGCCGGCCGGTAAAGGAAGGCCCGGGGCTGGCCCACCGACACGATGGCCACCAGCGGCTCGGCCACCGACTCGGCGATGCGGTCGCCGTGCCAGGCCACGCCGTCCCGGCCGTCCCGGTAGAGGTTGAGCCCCATGGAATCGAGTTCGACGCCGTAGCGGTCGGAGAGCAGGGCACGCATGCGCTCCAAGAGGGACGGGCTCAGGGGGCGGCCGGAAGAGGCCCGCCACCAGGCCGTGAGCCGGGGCTCTCGGACGACGCGGCCGTACATGTGCCGCGATCGCTGCTCCCACGGCTGGCCGGCCACCAGCTCCTCGAACAGCTGGTCCGAGCTGCGCACCCAGCCGGGCAGGTGCTCGATCCACGACGTGGGGTCGAGCTCGGTCCGGGTGACGTCGGCGAAGCCCGGGTCGACGTCGGGGTCGCCGGCTGGGCCCGGGCCGTGGGTGGCGGCATCCAGCAGCGAGAGCTGGAAGGGGGCGACGTCGGGCTCCAGGGGCATGGCCCTGTTCCAACCCTGCGCCCTACGCCGGTGTTCCCCGTCGCGCCCCGGTGGAGGTCGCGCGGGCGCCGCCGCCGTCGGCGGCGTAGCCTCTCCGGCGTGATCCGGTCCAACGGTCGCCGTGCGCCGGGCGACGCGCCACTGATCCATCTGGTCATGCCCCCGTGGGCGGGCCTCGGCATCCACCGCACCTTCGGCCACCGCATGCCGCCCATGGCGCTGCTGGTCCTGGCCGCGCTGGCCCGCCGGGAGGGGTGGCGGGTGCGCTACATCGACCTCAACGGCGAGAAGGTCCCGGAGGAGAAGCCGGACCTGGTCGGCATGAGCGTGTGGACCATGCTGGCCCCTCAGGCCTACCAACTTTCAGAGTCCTACCGCCGGCGGGGCATCCCGGTCCTGCTGGGCGGCGTCCACCCGTCGATGCTGCCCGGCGAGGCCCTGCGCCACGCCGACGCGGTGGTGGTGGGCGAGGCCGAGTCGGTGTTCGCACAGGTCCTGGCCGAGGCCGCCGCCGGCCGCATGGAGGGCGTCTACCAGGGCAGCTGGGACGGCATGCACGTCGTGCCCAAGGTCCACGAGTGGACCGACATCCTGCAGGACGTCCCCCTCCTGCGCTACCTGCCCCGCAACACCCTCCAGACCACGCGGGGCTGCCGGTTCAACTGCGACTTCTGCTCGGTCATCCGCATCAACGGGCGGGGCTCACGCCACCGGGACCCCGAAGAGGTGGTGGAGGAGCTCCAGTACCTCCGCAAGCGGGGCCAGAAGTTCGGGACCTTCTTCCACGTGAACCTGCTCGACGACGACCTGGCTGCCGACCTGGACTACGCCGCCGCCCTGAGCGAGGCCATCATCCGCTCCGGGCTGAAGGTGTCGTGGGCGGCCCAGGCCTCCATCGGGCTGGCCGGGGACCCGAAGATGGTCGACCTGGTGGCCCGGGCCGGCTGCACGGTGATGTTCACCGGCTTCGAGAGCATCTCCCGGGAAACGCTCATCGAGTGCAACAAGAAGAACCGGCCCCACCTGTTCGGCGAGTGTGTCCAGCGCCTCCACGACCACAAGATCCTGGTCGAGGGCGGGTTCATCTTCGGGTTCGACCACGACACGCCGGGCGTGTTCGACGACACGGTCGAGTTCGTGGACCGCATCAACGTGGACGCCGCCCACTTCGCCATCCTCACGCCGCTGCCGGGCACCCACACCTTCGCCCGCATGGCCGGCGACGACCGCATCGTCAGCTACGACTGGGGCGACTACGACCTCTACCACGCCGTGTTCGAGCCGGCCCAGATGACTCGGGCCCAGCTGCAGTCCGGCCTGTGGCGGGCCTACCGCAACTTCTACAGCAACAGCCGGCGCTGGCGGCGGTGGAAGCGGCACGTGGGCATGCGCCTCAATCCGGCCGTCGGGTCCACCATCACCATGACCAACCACAACTACGCCCGGCGGTTCCGGCCCCAGGCCAGCATCCGGCCCCGCTACGAGGCCCACCCCGACGACCTACGCACCCTCCAGCTGGTGAGCACCGCCCCGGCCCAGGAGGCCATCTCCACCGCCGTGGCCCAGTTCGTGGGGATGCCCAAGGTGAGGGCCAAGGCCTAGCGCCGTTCATTTTCGGAGTACCGCCCCACCAGGTGGGGCACTTCTCGGGAACGATGGCGCCGGACGTGGCAACATCGGCGCTGGTGGGTCACAGCGAGCGGCGACAGCTGGCCGAACTGGTCGCCCAGCAGGCGAAGGACCTGGAGGCGTGGGAGAGCGGAGAGCTCTACCTGCTCGAGCTGGCCTACCGGGAGCGGCTGGCCGTGCTGGGCTGCCCACCGTCGGACCAGCTTGGCGCGGCGCTCATGGCGGTGGCCCAGCTGCTGGCCGAGCGGTCCCCCGAATGGGGTGGCGACGCCCGCACCACGCTGTGCGACGTTGCCGTTCTGGGTCTGCGGCTGATGGAAGGCGGGGGCCAGGGCGAGGGCGAGGGGCCCGAGTAGGAAGTCCCGAGGGCCCGAGGCGCTACTTCTTGACGGCCTCGCAGGAAAGCTCGATGCGGACCTGCTTGCCCACCAGCCAGCCGCCCGACTCCAGGGCCTGGTTCCAGGTGAGCCCGAACTGCTCGCGATCGACCTCGGTCGTGGCCGAGAAGCCC
>JBOGHQ010000220.1:0-1574 GCA_050744785.1 Acidimicrobiales bacterium
GCCGGCTGCTCGGCGTCCAGGGCCAGCTCCGCCAGCTGTTCGGCGGCCTCCGCCACGGCCACCTCCATCGTCGACACCAGCTGCTCCGACCAGGCCCAGCCGTAGCTGTGCTCGGGCACGTCCTCGAACGGCCGGCCGCGGACGAGGCCGAGCGCCTCCTCGAGAAGTTGGATCGCCTCGGCCGGGGGTCGCCCGTGGGCGCGGGCCGTCAGCTCGCGAAAGCGGGCCCAGTCGGACGCCATGGTGATGACGTACCCCTCCCGCGAGGACATGGGCAGATACCACTGGCCATCGGCGTCGCGTCCGAGCGCCACCCGGGCCCGTGAGATCTCGGCCCGGAACGTCGAGGCCGCCACTTCGCCGGCGCGGCCGTCGTTCCGCAGTGGGTGGACCGCCACCAGGAGCCGGTCGCGCGGGACCCGGCGCGGGTGGTGGGTGGCCAGGTAGGCGGCGATCTCCTCGCAGCGCACCCGCCTCTGCGGCGCCACGTCCCAGGGGACCTCGACCGGGCCGAGGACGCGCACCAGTGGCGCGTCCCGGCGCTCTTCCGGCCCCGGCGCGGCGGGATCGGCCACCGTGGCTGCGAGGTCGATCGGCGGGCCGTCGTCCTCGGAGCCGGCGCCGACCAGAAGCCCGACGAGGCCGTCCACCGTCTCGGCGTCGACGGCGCAGCGCAGCGCGATCCCGAGTGGTTCGAGCACGCCGGCCCGGTCGGCTCCGATCACCAGGCGCCTGGTCGCCCCTGCGACCGGCCCGGGAGCCACCACCACCAGCCCGGCCGTGCCCGCCTTGGCCTTGGCGGAGATCCGCCCGAGCACCTCGTCGCTTGCTGCGCCGGGGGCGGCGATCACCACCACGGGGGCCAAGGCCTCGTCCGCCCCGACCCGGCCGGCCAGCGTGGAGGGTGCCTCGTCGAGGTCGAGGCCGGCCCAGGCGGCGCCGGCCATCGCCTCGGGATCGTCGACCACGTCGACCTGCTCGAGGGTGGCGAGGCGATCGTCCCCGCCGAGCAGGCGTACTGGGGTGTCGGCCGCCCACGGCGCGCTGGCCAGCTCCAGGGCGGCGCCGGCCAGGAAGGCCGAGACCGCCTCGGCGTCGCCCTCCACGCTGAGGGTGCCGGCCCGCTCCAGGTCGATCAGCAGCGGCCCGTCGTCGGAGGTGCCGATGCTGACCAGCGCGGGAACCAGCGGTGTGGCGTCGCCGGCCAGCTCCTTGAGCTCGCCGAGCTCCACCTCGGGGTCCAGGTGCCACACCCGTCCGCCGTCGGTGGGCACGAAGCGCGACGGCGCCGCCGCGCACACCCGGTCGATCAGGACCTCGACCCCAAAGCGGCCGGCTCGGACCACTTCGATGGCCGGCAGGGAATCGACCGGCCAGTCGGCCAGCGCCACCCCGAGGTAGCGCAGCGTGAGGTCGAGCCACTCGGCCGCCTCGGTGGTAGCCACCGCCCGGGCCCGCCGCTCCACCGGCTCCAGGACCGGGTCGGTCCGCGCCACGTCCCGGCCCCGCCGCCGCCGGCGCTGCTGGGCCTGGCGCAGCCCCCACAGCTTCCACATCACCCCGGCCGCCACCAT
>JBOGHQ010000221.1:0-2087 GCA_050744785.1 Acidimicrobiales bacterium
CCCGCCGCCCGGCCTGCTCGGCCTCCCCCTCCCGTTGAACCTGGGCCTGCCGCCCCTGCCCATCGACATCGGGCTGTAACTTCCTCGGCCTCATACGTTCGCTTCGCTCTGGCTCTAGGTTCCGGCCCGTGGCTGGTGCCGGGCGCAGGGTGGTGGGCCTGGCCCGCCGCCTGGCCGGCCGCGGCGCCGACCGTACCGGCTCCTCGTTCACCACGGCGCCCCCACCCCCCGCGCCTCCCCCCTTCCCACCCCCGCCCGTGCGCGTCGACACCGACGTGGGGTCGCTGCTCCTCCCCGCCCACGACCAGCTGATCCTGCCCGTCCTCCTGGCCGAGGGGCGCTGGGAGCCGGACGAGGCCGACGTCCTCCGGGCCCTCCTGCGGCCCGGCATGAACGTCGTGGACGTCGGGGCCCATGTGGGCTACATGACCCTGCTGGCCGCCGCCGCGGTCGGGCCCGGCGGCCGGGTGTGGGCGGTGGAGCCGGCGCCCGGCAACGCCGCCCTGCTGCGGGCCAACCTGGAGCACAACGGGGTGGCCAACGTGGAGGTCATCGAGGCGGCCGCCTCCGACCGGGCGGGCCGCATCGGCCTGAGCCTCAGTCCCTGGAACTCGGGCGACAACCGGGCCTACCCGGTGCCCGCCATGGAGCAGGTCGACGTGGCCGCCGTGCGCCTCGACGACGTCCTGCCGCCCGAGGTCCTCGTGGACGTGGTGAAGGTTGACACCCAGGGCACCGACCACCGGGCCGTGCGGGGCATGGCCATCCTGCTGGCCCGCAGCCGCCCTGTGCTGGTGGTGGAGTTCTGGCCCCCGGCCATCGTCGAACAGGGGGAGGACCCGGCCGGGGTCGTGGCCGGCTACGCCGCCATGGGCTTCGAGGTCAGGGTGCTGGGCGACGGCGGCGACGGTGGGCCCCCGCCGGCACCGGCTGACGTGGTGGCCGCCGCCGAGGCCCACCCGGCGGGCTACCTGAACCTGCTCCTGCGGCCCGCCGGACGCGGGTAGTCCTGCTAGGCCGGGCCCAGTCGGAACAGGCCGGCCGAGGTGGACAGCACGTAGAGCTCGCCGGCGCCGTCCTCGCCGAACGACGACAGGTTGGCCACCCGCGGGCCGAGAGCCACGGCCCGCATCCCGGCGCCGTCGGCGACGAGGGCCAGGAGCTCGCCCCGGCAGTAGTCGGCGAACACGTACCGGCCCCGCAGGCCGGGGATGCGCTGGCCGCGGTAGACGTACCCCCCCGTCACAGCGCAGTTGCCGTTCCCGTTGCCGTAGTCGTACACGGGCGGGACGTGGTTGCCGGGCGCCCGGCCCTCGAAGGGCCGGCTGCCCTCGAACCGGTTCCAGCCGTAGTTCTCGCCGCCCCTGGAAGCGGGACCGGCCCGGTCCACCTCCTCCCGGCTGTTCTGCCCCACGTCGCCGATCCACAGCGCCCCGTTGGCACGGTCGAAGGAGAACCGCCACGGGTTGCGCAGCCCGTAGGCCCAGATCTCGGGACGAGCCCCGTCCCGGCCCACGAACGGGTTGTCGGACGGCACGGTGTAGGGCTGGCCCCCGCCGGCGCGGGGGTCGATCCGCAGGATCTTACCGAGGAGGGTGTCGAGGCGCTGGCCGTTGTCGAACGGGTCTCCACCGCTGCCGCCGTCGCCCAAGCCGATGAAGAGCATGCCGTCGGGGCCGAAGGCCAGGTGGCCACCGTTGTGGTTGGCGAAGGGCTGCTCCACCGTGAGCAGCAGGCGGCGGGAGCCGGTCTCGGCCCGGCCGCCGGCGAAGGCGTACTCCACCACCCGGGTGTCACCCTCGCGGTCGGTGTAGTTCACGTACAGCCGGCCGCCGTCGGGCGAGAAGGCCAGGCCCAGCAGGCCCCGTTCGCCGCCAGCGCTCAGGTCCCCGCTGACGTCCAGCACCACCGCGGCGTCGGCCCCTCCCTGCCGCACGGCCCGGACCCGCCCGCCTTGCTCGGCCACGTAGAGGGTGTCGTCGCCGGCGCGCACGGCCAGGCCCAGGGCGCCGTCGATGCCGGCCAGCTCGGTGGCCCGCACCTGCGGGGGTGGGCCGGTGGCGTCGGCCGCGGTGGTCGTGGTGGTG
>JBOGHQ010000222.1:0-8558 GCA_050744785.1 Acidimicrobiales bacterium
GTCCAGGCCGAGGCCCGGCGGGCCAGGGACGGCCCCACCAGCATGCCGAGGGCCAGCCCGAAGCCACCGATGGTCGCCAGCACCGGGAACCAGGGGTAGCTGGCCTTCCCCACGTCGGTGAGCTCGAACGTCGTGCCGGGCGGGACCGTGTCGGCCGGGGCCGTGCCGGCCGTGGCGGTGCCCGGGGGCGCCGACGGGGGTGGGGCGCTGGTGGGGGCCACCTCGGTGGTGGTGGTGTCCTCCGGGGTGGTGCTGCTCGTGGTCGTGGTCCGGGGGCGGGGGACGGTGGTGGGGGCCGGGACCAATGTGACGGTGGGGATGACGCTCGGGACCGTGGTGGCCGGCACGGTGGTGGCGGTGACGGTGGTCGTCGGCGCGGTGGTGGGCGGGGCAGTGGTGGGGATCAGCTGCCCGCCCGCCGGAGGGGCAGACAGCAGCCCGGCCGCCCCCAGCCCGGCGAGAAGGGCCAGGCCACGAAGCGTGGCGACCAGGCACGCCTCGCCGGCCGCCGTCATTCCCTGTCGTCGTGCACCGAGATGGCCCCGGTGGGGCATTCCTCGACGGCCAGGAGCACCTGCTCCCGCGACCCGCCGGCGGGGTCCACCACCACGGCGATGCGCTCGGCGTCGAGCTGGAAGACCCCCGGGGCGGCGTGGGTGCAGCACTTCGACCCGATGCAGCGGGCCCGGTTGACGCGGATGTCGAGTACCACCGGGTCGGGCCCCCGGCGCCGGCGGCGGTCAGCCCCTGCCCAGCTCGAGCGGCGGGCTCAGGTCGACGCCGTACTCGGCCAGGCCCCGTTCCAGGCGGGCCCGCTCGAGGTGGGTGAGCAGGCGGGTGCCCATGAACAGGTCGGGCGGGGGGGCGCTGCGCAGCCCCAGCAGGTTGGCGGCCACGACCAAGGCCTCGTCGTAGGCGTACTGGGCCGCGTTCCAGCCCCCCGGCGTGCCGGGTGTGAGCTCGCCGTTGGCCCCATGGGAGGGGAGGTGGGACCGGATGGTCCGCAGTTCGTAAGCGATGCCGTCGATGGCGGCGTCGACGGACACGTGCAACTCCGCCGCCAGGCCCTCGATGGTCTTGCGAGGCTGTCTCATGCCGGTCGTCGTCCCCTGCGCAGTCGACCTTTTGCGGCGCAATCCTACGCCACTCGGGCCATTGGGACGCGCCACCGCGGCCCTCGGCCCCGTGCCAGCGGGGCGAACGTCGGTGGCCACGGCGCTAGCGTCGGCCGGTGCCGCCGGCGGGACGACGAGGAGGCCGCAGCGTGGCAGCGACGGGCGACAACGGAACGGCCGGTGAGAGCGGCGGATGACCTCGGTGGCCGACCGGCAGCGGGTCGAGGCCCTCCTGGGCCGGGCACCCCGGGCCGACTACGAGGTGGTCGCGCGGGGGGCGGGGGGCGAGCCGGTGGTGATCCGCAACGCCCCGCTGCTCGACGACAAGACGCCCATGCCCACCCGGTACTGGCTGGTGGGCCAGGCCGAGCGGGAGGCCGTGTCCCGGCTGGAGGCGGCTGGCGGCGTGGCCGCCGCCGAAGGGGCGCTGGACCCCGCCGCGGTGGCCGACGCCCACCGCCGCTACGCCGAGGAGCGAGACGCCGCCCTCCCGGCCGGCCACGCCGGCCCCCGCCCGTCCGGGGGGGTGGGCGGCACCCGGCAGGGCGTCAAGTGCCTCCACGCCCACTACGCCTGGCACCTGGCCGGCGGCGACGACCCCGTGGGGCGCTGGGTGCAGGAGCGGCTCGACGAAATCGGCGCCGCGGTCGTGCCCGGCGGTTCCCCGTGAGCGCCGGCCCCGCCCCGGTGGCGGCCATCGACTGCGGCACCAACTCGACCCGGCTCCTGGTCACCGACGGCGGGGCCCGGCCCCTGGTGCGGCGCATGACCATCACCCGTCTGGGCCAGGGGGTGGACGCCACCCGCCGGCTGCACCCGGACGCCGTCGAGCGCACCCTGGCGGTGCTGCGGGAGTACCGGGAGCTCATGGACCGCCATGGCGTGGAGCGGGTGCGGGTGGCGGGCACGTCGGCCGTGCGCGACGCCGCCAACCGGGCCGACTTCCTGGGCCCGGCCGAGGCGGTGGTGGGCGCGCCGGTCGAGATGCTGGACGGCGACGAGGAGGGCCGGCTGTCCTTCCTGGGCGCCACCGCCGACCTCGACGGCGACGACGGGCCGTTCCTGGTGGTCGACATCGGTGGGGGGTCCACCGAGTTCGTGGTGGGCACCGACGAGCCGGCCGGCGTGCTGTCGGTGGACATGGGCTGCGTGCGCATCACCGAGAAGTACCTCCACGCCGACCCGCCCGCGCCGCTGGAGCTGTCCCAGGCGGTGTCGGTGGTGCACGCCCACCTCGAGGACGTGGCCCGGGAGCTGCCGGCCGTGAAGGAGGCGGCCCGGCTGGTGGGGCTGGCCGGCACCATCACCACCATGGCGGCGGTTGAGATCGGCCTGCAGGTCTACGACCCGGACCGCGTCCACCACTTCGTGCTCACCCGGGCCGCGGCCGAGGACGTGTTCCGCACCCTGGCCACCGAGGCCCGCGCCGACCGCATCCACAACCCGGGGCTGGCGGAGGCCCGGGCCGACGTCATCGTGGGCGGCGCCGTGATCCTGGTCACGATCATGCGCCACTTCGACTTCGACCACTGCCTGGTCTCGGAGTCCGACATCCTCGACGGCCTGGCCCGGACTCTCCTCGCCCCTCCCACCCTTTCTGAACGCTGAGCCCGGAGAGCGGACCTGAGCGTCCCGAACGCAGGATCAGGTGGCCTCGCTGACCGAGCTCATGTTGAACCGGTCGACGCGCAGGGGCGGGGCCTTGACCCGGCGGAACCAATCGCCGAACTCACGGGGGAGGGTGGGCACGGGGCCGCCCACCTCGACGGCCTGGGCCAGCAGGTCCACCGGGCTCATGTTGAACCGGAAGTTGTTGACCGCCCCCTTCACCTCACCGCCCTCCACCAGGAACACTCCGTCGCGGGTGAGGCCGGTGAGCAGGAGGGTGCGGGGGTCGACCTCGCGGATGTACCAGAAGCACGTCACCAGGAGGGCCCGGTCGGTGGCGGCGATCATGGCGTCGAGGTCGGGGCCGTCGCCGGCGCTGAGGACCAGGTTGTCGATCCACGGCGTGGCCTCGGTGCCGGCCGCCACCGCGCCGTGGCGGGTGCGCACCAGGTTCTGGAGCACGCCGTCGCCCACCCAGTGGGTGCGGGCCGTGGGCAGGCCGTTGTCGAACACCGACGAGTGGGCGCTGGACGAGGTGGTGACCGCGAAGGGCGCCGTCTCCAGGCCCGGCTCGGCCGGGTCCGACCACAGGTCCAGCCCGGCCGGGAAGAGGCGCTCGCCCTCCCGGGTCCCGCCGCCGGGCCGGCTGTAGACGCTGCGGCCCTCCTCGGCGTCCCGGGCCGAGGCGGCCCCGTAGGCGGCAAACAGCATGTCGCCCACCGCCGAAGGCTCCAGCAGCGCCTGGTAGTGCCCGGCCGGCAGGGGGACGGCGGTGGCCGACCACTGGAGGCGCTGAGCCAGGCGGGCGTAGAGGGCGTCCACGTCGACGTCGTCGAACCGGGTTCGGGCCTGGCCGACCCACGCCGATTGGGAGAAGTCGGGCGTCTTGGCGTTCAGCTCGATCAGGCCGTCGCCCTGGGTGTGCCGGCGGCGCAGCCCGGTGGACGTGCCCAGCCAGCACGTGGACGAACCGGCCTCGGCGAAGCCGAACAGGCGGATGTCGTCGTGGCCGGCCCGCTCGAAGGCCTGGCCCAGGTCGGGGGCCAGCCCGGCGAAGGTGGCGATGTCCACCGGTTCGGGCGGGTCGGCCCAGTCCGCGGGCACGCCGTCGCCGTCGAGCAGCGGCATGAAGTCCTCGGCCGGCGGCGTGGTGCGGGCCGCCTCCTCGGAGCGCTGCACCAGGGAGGGCACCTGGTCCGGGGTGATGGAGCTGATGCCGACCGCGCCCACCCGCCCGCCCACCACCGAGACCACCGTGAGCCGGGTGTGCCGGGCCCGGCCGTTGGTGGTGGAGGTGTTGTTGGCCCAGCGGACGTTGGCGTCGGTGGACTCCCTGGCCACCGCCATGCAGCCGTCGGCGCGGGAGAGGGACAGGGCCTGCTCCACCAGCTCGTGCATGGCCGTCACCGGGCCTCCCGGGTGGTGTTGAGCACCTTCACCTGGCGGAAGAGGGCGGCCGGCGCCCCGTGGCTCACCGGGGCCGACTGGCCCGGCTGGCCCTTGCCGCAGTTGAACGACCCGCCCAGCACCCACGTGGACGGCCCGCCCACGGCGTCCATGGCGTTCCAGAACCGGGTGGTGGTGCCCTGGTAGGCCACGTCCTTGAGCTGGCCGGCCAGCTTCCCGGCCCGGATGCGGTAGAAGCGCTGGGCCGTGAACTGGAAGTTGTAGCGCTGCATGTCGATGCTCCAGCTGCGGTCGCCCACCACGTAGATGCCGTCCTCCACCCCGCCGATGAGGTCGTCCAGGGTGACCTCGGCGGCGGCGGGCTGGAGGGAGACGTTGGGCATGCGCTGGAGGGGGACGGCCGACGGCCCGTCGGCGTAGGCGCAGCCGTTGGAGCGCCCGAAGCCCTGCCTCTGGGCCATCTGGCGGTTGAGTTGGTAGCCCACCAGGACGCCGTCGCGGATGAGGTCCCACTGCTGGGCCGGCACGCCCTCGTCGTCCCAGCCGGAGGTGGCCAACCCGTGGGCCACCAGCCGGTCGCCGGTGACGTGCATGGCCGGCGACCCGTACTGGAGGGTGCCCAGCTTGTCGAGGGTGGCGAAGGACGTACCGGCGTAGTTGGCCTCGTAGCCCAGCACCCGGTCCAGCTCGGTGGCGTGGCCGATGGACTCGTGGATGGTGAGCCACAGGTTGGTGGGGTGGATCACCAGGTCGTAGCGGCCCGGCTCCACCGACGGCGAGGCCATCTTCTCCACCAGCAGGTCGGGCACCTCGGCCGCCTCGGCCAGGTAGTCGTGGCCGTCGGTGAAGTGCTCCCACCCCCGCTCGGCGGGCAGCGAGCAGGACCGCATGGTGTCGAGGTCGCCGGTGGACGGGTCGGTGCGCACCGCGGTGAAGTCGCCCTCCACCCGCAGCCGCTCCTGGGTCAGGTCGGCGCCGTCCAGGCTGGCCAGGTACTTGCCCTCCTTCACCAGGCGGACCACGAAGTCGACGTGGGACACCCGGCCCGACGCCAGCACCCGCTCGTTGACGGCCAGCAGGTAGGCGATCTTGTCGGCGTCGGGGACGGCGAAGGGGTCCACGTCGTAGGCCGACACCCAGGTGCCCTGCTGCGGCGCCTCGGGGGCCAGCTCCACCGGCTCGGAGTTGAGCGGCGCCAGCGTGGTGGCCACCGCCACCGCCGCCTCCGCGGTGCGGGCCGCACCGTCGGGGGTCAGGTCGATGTCGGAGGCGAAGCCCCAGGCCCCCCCGTGCACCACCCGCACCGACAAGCCCACCGTCTCGGAGTCGAGCAGCCGCTCCAGCCCGTGGTCCCGGGCCTTGACGAACTGGCTCCGCCGCCGTTCCAGCCGGAAGTCGGCGTGGGTGGCGCCCAGCTCGCCGGCCCGGGTGAGGGCGGCCTCGGCCAGGCGCCGGTAGGGCAGGGCGGCGAAGGCGGCGTCCAGCTCCGGCATCCGCTCGACACTAGGGGACGGCCGCGCCCCCGCCGTTCTGGAGTAAATAGGGCCCGGAATCCGGGCCCTATTTACTCCAGAGCCGGTCGAGGACGGCTGCTCAACTCGGCGTGACCCGCAGGATCCGGTCGGACCCGCCGCCGTTTGAGGTGGTGACGTACAGATTGCCGTCCGGGCCCTGGACGGGCGTGCGCAGCCTCCCGTGGCCGGTCAGGATCACCTGGTCGCCGGTGAGGGCGCCGGCCCCGTCCAGGGTGAGGGCCCGCAGCTGGGCGCCGCGCAGGCAGGCCAGGACGAGCGTCCCGGTGAGGCCACGCCAGCTGGATGCAGTGACGAAGGTGGCGCCCGAGGGGGCCAGGCTGGTGGCGCCCGAGGTCCAGACAGGGCGCATGGCGTCGGGGAACTTGGCCAGGTCGGTCATGGGCGCCGACTCCACGTAGCCGGGCACGGGGTCCCACCCACCGTTGCCGCCGGACCGCAGCAGGTTGACCTCGTCGTCGCGGCTGGTCCCGTGCTCCACCGAGAACATCTGGCCGCCGGGGCGCACGGCCAGCCCCTGCACGTTGCGATGGCCGTAGGTGTAGACCCGGTTGCCGAAGGGGTTGCCGGTCGCGGCGGCGCCGGTGAGCTTGTCCACCCGCAGCACCTTGCCGCCCATCGAGTTGCGGTCCTGGGGGGCGGTGCCGATGACCGCGTCGCCCGTGCCCACCCACAGGTCCCCGTCCGGACCGAACCGGGGCCGGCACCCGGCGTGGCGCCCGGACGTCAGGGGGATGCCGGCGAAGAGGGGATTGGCGGCGCGGGTGGCGGAGGTGAAGGCGGCGTCGACCGTCCAGGCCACCACGCGGACGTCGCGGTTGGTGCCATCGGTCCACGAATAGCAGGTGTAGATGCGGCGGTTGGCGGCGAAGTCGGGGTCCACGGCCAGGCCGGTGAGACCGCTCTCGCCCACGTTGAACACATCGTTGAGGGTGGCCAGGCGGCGCACCGCCCCGCCCACCACGGCGCTGAGCCGGCCCGCTTTCTCGGTGAACAGCATCGTGCCGTCGGGCGTGAAGGCCAGGTCCCACGGCAGGTCGAGGCTGGCGACGTGGGTGGCCACCGACAGGGTGGGGTTGCCCTGCGGTGGGCCGCCGGCGGAGGGGAAGGCGAAGATGCCGCCGTCGGACGCCACTAGCCAGTACCCGCCGCCGGCGTCGGGGTGGCCGGTGGCCATGCCCACCACGGGACGGGCCAGGGTGAGGGCGCCGGTGGACCCGGCGAAGGCGGCGTCGCCGAAGGCGAAGATTCCGCCGTCGGAGGCGACCAGCCAGTAGCCACCGCCGCTGCGGCTGGCGGCCATGCCGACGACGGGCCGGTTGAGCCGCAGGGCGCCGGTGGAGCCGGCGAAGGCGGCGTCGCCGAAGGCGAAGATGCCGCCGTCGGACGCCACCAGCCAGTAGCCCTGGCCCGATGGTGTGGTCGCCATCCCCACGATGGGTGCCGCCAGCCGGAGGGCGCCGGTGGACCCGAGGAACCGGGCGTCGCCGAAGGCGAAGACCCCACCGTCGGAGGCCGCCAGCCAGTAGCCGTTGCCGGTCGGCGTGGCCGCCATGCCCACCACCGGCCGGGCCAGCCGGAGCCCGCCGGTGGACCCGAGGAACCGGGCGTCGCCGAAGGCGAAGATGCCGCCGTCGGACGCCACCAGCCAGTAGCCCCGGCCGGTGGGCGTCGAGGCCATGCCCACCACCGGGGAGGCCAGGCGCAGCGCTCCCGTCGACCCGAGGAAGGGGGCTGCTCCGGCCCCGGCCGGCGCGAGCAGGGCGGCAGCGAGGGCGGCGGCGAGGAGAACTCGGCGCAGCGGGAGGGCGCTCATGGCGCAGAACCTACCGACGCCGGGGCCCGGTTGGCGCCGCGCCCGCAGGGCCGGCCCCACTGGGCCGTACGATCCCGCGGTGGCGACCTCGGTGATCGTGGTGTCGCACCGCCTGCACCGCTGGCTTCCCGACTGCCTGGACTCGGTCACCGGCCAGTGCGACGAGGTGGTGCTGGTCGACAACGGCTCACCGGGCGGGGAGGTGGGCGAGGTGGGCCGGCGGGCGGGGGCGCGGGTGGTGCGCCTGGATGCCAACGCCGGCTTCCCGGGCGGCGTGAACGCCGGCGTGGCCACCGCGACCGGCGACGTCGTCGCCCTCCTCAACGACGACGCCATGGCCGAACCGGCCTGGGTGCCGTCGGCCGAGGCGGTCCTGGCCGACCCGTCCGTCGGGGTGGTGGCGCCCAAGCTGGTGTTCGCCCTCCCCTTCGCCGAGGTGCGCTTCGACGACCAGCCCCGCCGCATCGGCACCGACGACCGGCCCCTCGGGCGGGCCCTGCGGACTGCGACCCTGGACGGCACCGACGTGCTCCCGGCGCTGGTGGGGCCGGGCGTGCACCGCCTCGAGGACGGCGAGTTGGACGGGCGGGCCGGGCCCTGGCGGTGGACGGCGGGGGCCGAGCCGATCTACGTCCCGCTCGGCCCCGACGCCGACCCGGCCGGCCTCCGGATCGACGGCGAGTCACCGCCGGTGATGGGCCTGGTCCACCTGATCAACAGTGCCGGGTCCTACCTGAGCAGCCGGGGCTGGGCCGGCGACTTCGGCTACCTCAGCGCCGACGACGGCCGCTTCGACGCCCCTGCCGAGCGCTTCGGTGCCTGCGGTGGGGCCCTGGTCACCCGGGCCGAGACCCTGGCCCGGATCGGGCCATGGGCAGCCTCCTTCTTCGCCTACTACGAGGACGTGGACTGGTGCTGGCGGGCCCGCCTGGCCGGCCTCTCGGCCCGCTACGAGCCAGCCGGCGTGGTGCGCCACGTGGGCGGGGTGACCAGCGGCGGCCCCCTGGCCACCACCGTCATGGGGCTGGCGGCCCGCAACCGCCAGCTGTGCCTGGCCCGCAACGCCCCGCTGGCGGTGGC
>JBOGHQ010000223.1:0-7390 GCA_050744785.1 Acidimicrobiales bacterium
CCTACTCCGATCCCGACGTGCGCATCGCCGTCGAGCACACGGGGGCCACCGTGGTGGCCAAGGTCCCCCCGGTGACCAACGCCGGGCGCTTCCCCAAGACCGACTTCGCCATCGACCTGGCCGCCAACACGGTGACGTGCCCTGCCGGCGAGGTGACCAGCGACGCCCACCGGGCCAAGGACCACAAGGGCCGGCCCGCCACCCGCTTCGTCTTCGCCGCCCCCTCCTGCGCCGCCTGCCCCATGCGCCAGCGCTGCGTGAAAGGCACCAGGCCGCGCACGGTGGTGGTGGGCATGCACGAGGCCCGCATGGCCGCGGCGCGCGCCAACCAGCTGCGCCCCGAGACCAAGGCATTGCTGCGGGCCCGGTGCAAGGTGGAGCGCAAGATCGCCCACCTGCAAGCCGCCGGCATGCGCAAGGCCCGCTTCTACGGCCGGCGCAAGACCAAGCTGCAGCTGCTCTCGCCGCCGCCGTGCAGTTTTACTGAGCCCGAGAGGGGAATCGAACCCCTGACCTACGCATTACGAGTGCGTTGCTCTGCCGGCTGAGCTACTCGGGCGGGGGGTGCAGCGTAGCGGTCCGCCCCAGTCGGACCAGGAGCGATTGGAGCAGCAGCACGACGTTGACGTTGCGGGTGAGGGCCTCGCTGGTGGCGTCAACGGCCCGGACGGCGGCCACGCCGGCCCGGGCGTCGGGGGCAGTGGCCAGCCGGTCGCGGTACACGGCCGCGAGGGTGGCCAGCCCGAAGCGGAGCTCGTCGGTTCGAGCTCGGCGCTCCTCCCGCTTGTGGCGGGCCTCCAGCTCCTTGCGCTCACCGGGCCGCTCCCCGTAGAGCCGGGCCCGCTCCTCCAGCTCGGCCTGCTCGGCGGCCTGGCGGGCATGGAGGGGCTCGATGACGGTCTCGATCCCGGCCAGCAGCTCGTCGGCCAGAGTGGCGGCGGCGGCACCGGTGCCGTCCAGGCGCGCCGGGACGCCCTGCCATGCGGCCTGGCGCGTGGCGAAGCCGGCGTCGGAGGCCAGCAGGCGGGCTCGGTCCAGGCGCCCCGCCGCTGCGGCCGCCACCTCGGCAGCGCGGGCGGGGTCGAGACCCTCGGCACGCAGCACCTCCGCCAGCTGGTCGTCGGGGACAGGACCGAAGTCGATCCGGGCGCACCGGCTGGCGATGGTCACCAGCTCGGGTGGCACCTGCTCGGCCAGGATCACGAAGACGGTCGTCTCGGGTGGTTCCTCGATGGTCTTGAGCAAGGCCGGCGCCGCCTTCTCGACCAGGTGGAAATCCACCAGCACGAGCACCTTTCGCCGCCCCTCCACGGGGCTCAGGGCGGCCAGCCGGCCGATCTCTCGGGCGTCGCCCACCGTGATGTACGGCCCGGCCCGCTCGTGCACCACCACGTCGGGGTGCACCGCGCTCAGCACCCGCCGGCACTCCTGGCATTCGCCGCAGCCTCCGCCCCGCTCGCACAGCAGGGCCGCCGCGAAGCCACGGGCCGCCTCACGGGTGCCGGTGCCGGCCGGGCCGACGAAGAGGTAGGCGTGGACGGGGGCGGTGGCCGCGCTGCGGAGGTGGGCCACGGCGCGCTCCTGGCCCACCACGGCGGCGAACACGTCGGAGCTCACCGAGCCCCACCGGCGTGACCGAGGACGTCGCCCACCGCCGCCCAGACCCGCGCCGCCACCTCGTCCACGGTGCCGGTCCCGTCCACCACCCGCCACGTGGACGGGTCGTCCTCGGCCAGGGCCCGAAACCCCTCGAGAACCCGCTGGTGAAATCCGTCGTCCTCCGCTTCGAACCGGTCGGGCGGGCCCCGGCGAGCCCAGGCTTGGTCGGCGGGAAGGTCGAGCAGCACCACCACATCGGGCCAGAGGCCGCCGGTGGCCCAGTCCGAGAGGCTGCGGACCTCCTCGAGGGGCAGGCCCCGGCCATGGCCCTGGTAGGCCAGCGAGGAGTGGGAGAAGCGGTCGGTCACGACGTCCCGCCCCTCGGCCAGGGCGGGCGCCACCACTTCCGCCACGTGCTGGGCGCGGGCGGCGGCCATGAGGAGGGCCTCCGCCCGAGCGTCCAGCGCGCCTGCGGCCGGGTCGAGCAGCAGGTCGCGGACCTGCTCCCCCACGCCCGTGCCTCCCGGCTCCCGCGTCAGTACGGCTCCCATGCGGCTGGCCAGGACGGCCGCCTGCGTCGACTTCCCGCACGCCTCGCCTCCCTCCAGGGCGATGAGCCGGCCCCGCCGAGGCGTCACGACGCGGAAGCGGCCCGGGCCGCGTACCTGAGGCTGCGGGCCGCCAGCAGCCCGGCAGCGAGGATGATGACGCCCCCCAGCCACAGGGTGAGCCGAACGCCCGGCAGCGCCACCGACCACCCGCCGATCGACACCGACCGGTCGAGGACCGAACCGGAGAGGTCGTCGAGAAGCCGGGAGATGACGGGCGCCAGCGTGAAGGCCAGGAGCAGGCAGAACCGCACCAGGGTGTAGAGCAGGGCGAAGATGCGGCCCCGCAGCTCGTCCTCCACGTTGGTCTGCAGGATGGTGAAGCCGAGGATGTACACCGACCCGGCGCACAGGCCGAGGGCGGCGGCGAACACCAGGGCCAGGGTCAAGGTCGGCACCGAGGCCGCCGCCAGGAGGGAGGCACCGCCGCCGAGGACGGCGGCCACGAACATGCGCTCGTGGGGCACCCGCCTCTGGAGCAGGCTGAGCCCGATGATCCCGGTGGCCACCCCGAAGCCGAGGGCGGCCAGCAGCAGGCCGAAGCCGGCCGTGCCGGCGCCGTAGATCTGGTCCGACGCCACCGGTCCGAGCGGTACCACCATGCCGCCGCCGATCAGCCCGGTGCCGATGCCGAGGATCACAGCCCGCACGACGGGGCTCTGGTGGATGAAGCGCCCGCCCTCGGCCAGCTCCCGGAAGGTCTGCCGGAAGTCGATGCGGCGCTGGCCCACCTTGCGCCGGTCGGCGCGGGGCAACGCGAGGGTGGAGATCATCAGCGCCGACAGGAAGAACGTCATGACGTCCACGTAGATGGCCACGAACTCCCGGTCCACCTTGAGGGTGTCCAGGGCGTCGATGCGCCCGAGCCACGTGGCCACCGTGGCCAGGAGGGCGAACAGGGCCGACCCGATGGGGAAGGTGCCGTAGGCCGCCACCAGGGAGAGCGAGTTGGCGGTGGCCAGGAACTCGGGCCGCACCAGGTTGGGGACCGTCGCCTCCTTGGCCGGCGACCACAGGAGCGTGCAGATCTCCAGCAATAGGGAGGCGAAGAAGAGGCCAGGGATGGTGTCGACGAAGGGCAGGGTGGCCAGGACCAGGCCCCGCCCGATGTCGCAGCACACCATGACCTTCTTGCGGTCCCAGCGGTCCACGAACACGCCCGCGGCGGGGGCCAGGAAGAACCCCGGGACGAGGCGGGCCGACAGCACGATGGCCACCGCCGTCTCCGGCGACGACCCGCCGATCCGGGCCGCGATGGCGGTGATGGCCACGAAGCCGAGCCAGTCGCCGAGCGACGACACCACCTGAGCCAGCCACAGCCGGAAGAAGGCGTGGGAGCCGAACAGGCGGATCAGCGAGGGGGTCTCGCCTTGGCTCTCGTTCGGCGCCGGCGCGGCCGGCGCCCGAAGTGGGGCGGTGGGGTCGTCCTCGTGCTCGATGCGCGGCTTCCTCCGTCGGGACGCCTCGGCCACGGCGCTCAGGCTACGGGACCGCCGCGGCGGGGAGGCTCAGGCCCGCCCCACCTCGTTCTGGTCCCGAAAGCGGTACCGACGCGGCCCCGTTTTCGGGACCAGAACGGCGGTTCAGGCCTTGCCTCCCCTCTTGCGGGCCGGTGCCTTGGGCTTCTTGGCGGCTGCCCTGGGTGCCCGGGCCGCCTTCTTGCGCTTGGGGGCCGGGCCCTTGGCCCGCTTGTCGGCCAGCAGCTCGGCGGCCCGCTCGGGGGTGATGGCCTCGACCGACTCGCCCCGGGGGACGGTGACGTTCACCTCGCCGTCGGTGATGTAGGGGCCGAAGCGGCCGTCCTTGACCACCATGGGTGCGCCGGTGGCCGGATCAGCGCCCAGTTCCCGCAGCGGCGCGCTGGCCGCCTGGCCGCGGCGCTGCTTGGGCTGGGCGTAGACGGCCAGGGCCTCCTCGAGGGTGATGGTGAACAGCTGCTCCTCCGAGGCGATGCTGCGGCTGTCGGAGCCCTTCTTCAGGTAGGGCCCGTAACGACCGTTCTGGGCCACGATCTCCTCGCCGGAGGCGGGGTCGAGGCCCACCACCCGGGGCAGGGTGAGCAGCCGGAGGGCGTCGTCCAGGCTCAAAGCCTCAGGCGTCATGGTCTTGAACAGCGAGGCCGTGGCCGGCTTGGCCGCCTTGGCGCCCTTCTCGCCCGTGCCGTCGGTCTCGCCCAGCTGGACGTACGGCCCGTAGCGGCCCGCCTTCACCAGCACGGTCAGGCCGGTGGCGGGGTCGCGGCCCAGCACCCGGTCCTGGCTGGGCGCGTCGAGCAGCTCGTTGGCCCGCTCCACGGTGAGCTCGTCGGGTGCCAGGTCCTCGGGGACGGCGGCCCTGCTCTCGCCCCGCTGGAGATAGGGGCCGTAGCGGCCCACCCGCACCACGATCTCCTGGCCTTCGGCGTCGGCGCCGATGGGGATGGAGTTGATCTCGCGAGGGTCGATCTGATCCAGCCGCTCGGCCACCAGGTTCTTGAGGCCCGGCGTGCCGGCCCCGAAGTAGAAGCGGCTCAGCCACGGCACCCGTTCCTGTCGGCGGGCCGCGATCTCGTCGAGGTCGTCCTCCAACCGGGCCGTGAAGTCGTAGTCCACCAGCTCCGCGAAGTGCTGCTCCAGCAGGTTCACCACCGCAAAGGCGGTGAAGGTCGGGACCAGGGCCTGGCCCCGCTTCCAGGCGTAGCCGCGGTCCTGGATGGTGGAGATGATGGTGGCGTAGGTGGACGGCCGGCCCACGCCCTTGTCCTCCAGGGCCTTCACCAGCGAGGCGTCGGTGAAGCGGGGCGGGGGCTGGGTGGTGTGGGACTTGGGCTCCAGCTCCCTGAGCTCCAGGGCGTCGCCCGCCGCCAGCGGCGGCAGCCGCACCTCCCGGTCCTCCAGCACGGCGTCGGGGTCGTCGGAGCCCTCCACATAGGCGCGGAAGAACCCGGGGAAGGTGATGACCTTGCCGCTGGTGGCGAACTCGGCGTCCTCGCCCGCCGAGGACGTGGCCCCGATGCGAACCTGCACCGTGCTGCCAACCGCGTCGGCCATCTGGGACGCCACCGTGCGCTTCCAGATCAGCTCGTAGAGGCGCAGCCCGTCGCGGTCCAACTGCCCCGCCACCTGGTCCGGCGTGCGGAAGTCGTCGCCGGCGGGACGGATGGCCTCGTGGGCCTCCTGGGCGTTCTTGACCTTCCGGGCGTAGCGGCGCGGGGCATCGGGCACGTACTGGGGCCCGTACAGCCGGGCCACCTGGCGGCGGGCGCCGGCGATGGCCGCCTCCGACAGGCTCGTGCTGTCGGTGCGCATGTAGGTGATGAAGCCGTTCTCGTACAGGCGCTGGGCCACCTGCATGGTGCGCTTCGAGTCGAACCGCAGCTGGCGGCCCGCCTCCTGCTGGAGGGTGGAGGTCATGAAGGGGGCGTAGGGGGAGCGGCGGTAGGGCTTTTCCTCCACGGAGCGGACCGAGAAGGCCGCCTCGGCCAGCCGCCCGGCCAGGGCGTTGGCCGCCTCCTCGTCCAGCCGCACCACGTCGGCCCCCGGCTTGAGGGTGCCGGACTGGGTGAAGTCCTTGCCGGTGGCGAGGCGCTGGGCGGAGAGCCCCACCAGGCTGGCCCCGAACGACGAGTCGTCCTTGGCCAGGGTGGCCTCCAGGTCCCACCACCCCGCGGCCCGGAACCTCATCCGCTCCCGCTCCCGCGCCACGATCATGCGGGTGGCCACGCTCTGGACCCGGCCGGCCGAGAGACGGGGCTTGACCCGCCGCCACAGCACGGGCGACACCTCGAAGCCGTAGAGGCGGTCGAGCAGGCGCCGGGTCTCCTGGGCGTCCACCAGCGGCATGTCCAACGGGCGGGTCGCCTCCACCGCCTTGCGGATGGCGGGGGCGGTGATCTCGTGGAACACCATGCGCTTCACCGGCACTTGCGGGGTGAGCACCTCCTGGAGGTGCCAGGCGATGGATTCCCCCTCCCGGTCCTCGTCGGTGGCGAGGTACAGCTCGCTGGCGTCCTTCACCAGGGCCCTGAGCCGCTTGACCACGTCCTTCTTGCGGGCGGGCACCACGTACAGCGGCTTGAAGTCGTTCTGGACGTCGATGCCGAGCCGGGCCCAGGGCTCCCCGCGGTAGGCGGCGGGGACCTCGGAGGCGTCGTCGGGCAGGTCGCGGACGTGGCCGACCGACGACTCGACCACGTAGTCGGAGCCGAGGTAGCCGGCGATGGTCTTGGCCTTGGCGGGCGACTCCACGATGACGAGCGGCTTGGGCATGCGGCCTATGAGCGTGCGCGGGTCGAGCGCCGATGTCAAACGGGGCCGCCGGAGGCCCGCCCCCCGGCGCCGTCCTCCGAGCCCACCGGTAGCCTCCGGCGATGGACCTCGTCAGCCCCGATCACCTCATCGAGACGTTCGGGACGATCGGACTGATCCTCGTGGTGTTCGCCGAGTCGGGGCTGCTGATCGGGTTCTTCCTGCCCGGCGACTCGCTGCTCTTCACCGCCGGGGTGTTCTCGGCGCGCGGCGACCTGAACCTGCCGGTGATCCTGGTCGGCGTCTTCGTGGCCGCCGTGGCCGGGGACCAGGTGGGCTACGCCTTCGGGCACCGGGTCGGGCCGGCCCTGTTCCGCCGGCCCGACTCACGCTTCTTCAAGCAGAAGCACCTGGAGCGGGCCCACCGCTACTTCGAGGAGCACGGGCCCAAGACCATCGTGCTGGCCCGCTTCGTGCCCATCGTGCGCACCTTCGCCCCGATCGTGGCCGGGATGGGCGACATGCGCTACCGCACCTTCGCCACCTACAACGTGGTGGGGGGCCTGCTGTGGGGGGTGGGCGTGACGACGCTCGGCTACGCCGCCGGCCGGCTGCTCGACAAGACCATCGACATCGACAAGTACCTGCTGCCGGTGATCGTCCTCATCGTGGCGGCTTCCTTTGTCCCCGTAGTGGTCGAGTGGCGACGCGCCCGTCGTGAGCATCAGCCGGCGCCGGCCCAGGGGGAGCACTCGCCGCGCTGAGCTCGGGGCCCAGCGCCGAGCGGGCCTGGCGCAGCTGGGCCCGCAGATCGGCGTCCTCGTCGCCCAGGTCGACGATCCAGCGGTCCAGGGCCTGGACGGCCAGCTCGACGGGGGGCTCGTCGCCGGCGACGGCATGGGCGCCGGCCGGTGGGGCGGCCGGCATGGCGGCCGAGGCCGGAGCGGAGGCCGGTGC
>JBOGHQ010000224.1:0-2690 GCA_050744785.1 Acidimicrobiales bacterium
TTCGTGGAGAAGCCGCTGGCCCTCGACATCGACGACGCTGAGGCGCTGTGCGCCGCCGCCGACGCGGGTGGGCGGGTGCTCATGGTGGGCCATCTCCTCCGCTACCACCCCGCCTTCGTGGCGCTGGCGCGCCTGGTGTCGGAGGGCCAGGTGGGTGACATCCGCTACCTGTACTCCAACCGTCTCAACCTGGGCCTGGTCCGCCGCCACGAGGACACGCTGTGGAGCTTCGCCCCCCACGACGTGTCCATGATCCTGGCCCTGGTTGGGGCCGAGCCGGGGCGGGTGTGGGCCACGGGCGGGGCGTGGCTCCACGACGACGTGGCCGACGTCACCACCACCCACCTGTCCTTCCCGGGCGGCCAGCGGGCCCACGTGTTCGTCTCCTGGCTGCACCCGTCCAAGGAGCAGCGGCTGGTGGTGGTGGGCGAACGGGCCATGGCGGTGTTCGACGACGGCCGGCCGTGGCCGTCGAAGCTGCGGCTGTTCCGGCACGGCATCGACTGGCGGACCGGCGTGGGTGAGGGCGTGCCGGACGAGGGGGAGTGCGTCCCGCTCGAGGAGGCTGAGCCCCTCGAGGTGGAGTGCCGCCACTTCCTGGACTGCGTGGCCGGCGGGTGCCGCCCCCTGACCGACGGGGCCGAGGGCGTGCGGGTCCTGCGGGTGCTGGCCGCCGCCGCACAGTCGCTGGCCCAGGCCACGGCCCCGGCTGCGGACGGGTCGGCGGCCGGCGGTGGCCTGGTCCACGAGACGGCGGTGGTCGACCAGCCCGCCACGATCGGCTCGGGCACCCGCATCTGGCACTTCAGCCACGTGCTGGCCGGGAGCCGCATCGGCCGGGACTGCACCATCGGCCAGAACGTCATGATCGGGCCCCGCGTGGTGATCGGCGACCGGTGCAAGATCCAGAACGGCGTCAGCGTGTACGAGGGCGTGACCCTGGAGGAGGGCGTGTTCTGCGGGCCGGCCTGTGTGTTCACCAACGTCCTCACGCCTCGCGCCGAGGTCGACCGCCGGGCCGAGCTCCTGTCCACGCTGGTGCAGCGGGGCGCCACCATCGGGGCCAACGCCACCATCGTGTGCGGCACCACCATCGGCCCGTGGAGCTTCGTCGCCGCCGGCGCGGTGGTCACCCGGGACGTGCCGGCCCACGCCCTGGTGGCGGGTGTGCCGGCCCGCCGCATGGGCTGGGTCAGCCACGACGGCGAGCGGCTGGGTGACGACCTGGTGTGCCCCCGCAGCGGCCGGCGCTACGCCCTGGTGGGGCCGGACCGGCTGGAGGAGGTCACCGACGACCCGGCCCGCGCGCCGGCGCCGGTGGACCTGGTGGACCTGGGTGCCCAGCGCCGGCGCCTCGGACGCCGCGTCGACCGGGCCCTCGGCCGGGTCCTCGACCACGGCCACTTCGTGATGGGCCCGGAGGTGGGCCGCCTGGAGGAGGAACTGGCCCGCTACTGCGGGGCCCGCCACGCCGTCACCACCGCCAGCGGCAGCGACGCCCTCGTCGTCGGGCTCCTGGCCCTTGGTGTGAAGGCGGGCGACGCGGTGGTGGTGCCCTCGTTCACCTTCGCTTCGACGGCCGAGGTGGTGGCGCTGGTGGGAGCCACGCCGGTGTTCGCCGACGTTCGCCCCGACACCTTCACCCTCGACCTGGACAGCGTGGCCGCCGCCGCCGACGCCCTCGCCGGCGGGCGGGTGGTGGGCGTCATCCCTGTGGACCTGTTCGGTCACCCCGCCGACTATCCCGCCCTCAACGCCTGGGCGGCGGCGCGGGGGATGTGGGTGATGGCCGACGCGGCCCAGAGCTTCGGCGCGGCGCTGGGCGGGCGGGCGGTGGGGACCCTGGCGCCGGTCACCACCACCAGCTTCTTCCCGGCCAAGCCCCTCGGCTGCTACGGCGACGGCGGCGCCATCTTCACCGACGACGACGACCTGGCCGCCCGGCTGCGCTCACTCCGGGCCCACGGCGTCGACGGAACCGAGCACGTGGCGGTAGGGATCAACGGCCGGCTCGACACCATCCAGGCCGCCGTGCTGCTGGAGAAGCTGGCCGTGTTCGACGAGGAGCTGGCGGCGCGCCAGCAGGTGGCCGGGCGGTACGCCTCGGCGCTGGCCGGCCAGGTGGAGGTCCCGCGGGTGGGCTCGGGCGTCCGTTCCGCCTGGGCCTGCTACACGATCCAGGTGGCCGAGCGGGACAAGGTGGCGGCCCGGCTCCACGACGAGTCCATCGCCACCGCCGTGTACTACCGCCGGCCCGTGGCCGACCACCCTGCCTACCGGTCCTTCCCCCGCCCACCGGGCGGGCTGCCCGTGGCCGAGCGGCTGTCGCGGGCGGTCCTCAGCCTGCCGATCCACCCCTACCTGGACGAGCCGTCCCAGGACCGTGTGATCGACGCGGTGCGCACCGCCCTCACCTGAGGGGAAGCCGGTCGAGTGCCGCTGATCGGGGCCGAGGCCCGCCACTCCACCTCGAGTCGTGGCCCAGCCGGTGGGGCTGTTGTCGGAAGTGAACCCTCAGCGTCTGGGCCGGCTCGCCACCGTGGCCCCGCCCACGGCGATGACCATGAGGGCGGCGCCGGGGAGGGCGGGCCAGATGCCGAAGGCCATGCCGTTGGCGGCCAGCACCGCGCCGGTGGCCAGGGTGACCGGCCACGCCGTGGGGCCCGGGAAGCGGCCCACCGGGCCGGCAC
>JBOGHQ010000225.1:0-5417 GCA_050744785.1 Acidimicrobiales bacterium
GGTGGCGCTGGCCCGCATCGCGGACTCGCGCCGGGGCGAGCTGGCCGGCCGGGCGCCCGTGCGCCGGCGCCCGGCGGCACGGGGCTGAGCAGGTCCCTACTGGACCCTGACGAGGCGCAGGTTGTCCGTGACCTGCTCCGGCTCGGTGGGCGACCCAACCAGGACCGCCACCAGGTCACCGGTCCGGATGACGCCCGACTCGGCGGCCGCCTTCACCGCGAACCACACGATGTCCTCCGTGGACCCGTGCCAGTCGGCCAGCACCGGCGTGACGCCCCAGGCCACCGACAGGCGGCGGGCCGTCGCCAGCGACGGCGTGACCCCCAGCACCGGCACCGTGGGGCGGAAGCGGGAGATGGCGCGGGCCGTGGCGCCGGTGTTGGTGCAGGCGATGATGGCCGACACCTCGGCGTCGTGGGCGGCCCGCCACGCCGCGGCCGAGATGGCGGCCGTGATGCGCACCGATACCGGCGCCCCGTGGGCCTCGGCGCTCTGCAGGCGGCCCAGGCGCCGCCCCCAGCCCTCGTAGTCGAACTCCCGCTCCGCCCGCTGGGCCACCAGGGCCATGGTGCGCACCGCGTTGACGGGGTTGATGCCGACCGCCGTCTCGCCCGACAGCATGAGGGCGCTGGTGCCGTCGAACACGGCGTTGGCCACGTCGCTCACCTCGGCCCGGGTGGGCACGGGCAGCCGCACCAGGCTCTCGAGCATCTGGGTGGCGGTGATGACGGGCCGGCCGTAGGCGACGCCCCGGGCGATGATCCGCTTCTGGTAGATCGGCACGTCCTCCAGGGCGCAGCGGATGCCCAGGTCGCCCCGGGCCACCATCACCCCGTCGGCGGTCTCGATGATGCGCTCGAGGTCGTCCACCGCCTCCTGGGTCTCGATCTTGGCCACCAGCATGGGCGTCGCCCCGCGGAGGGCGGCCCGGGCCCGCTGGATGTCCTCGGCCGAGCGCACGAAGGAGATGGCCACTGCGTCCACCTCGGCGTCGCCCAGGGCGGCCAGCAGGCGCAGGTCGCTGGCGGTGGGGGAGGTGCCGGTGAAGCGGCCCGGAGGCAGGGCCACACCTGGCCGGCCCTGGGCCCAGCCGCCGGTGAGGAGCTCGGCCTTGGCCGCGGTCGTGCCCACGTCCTGCACGAGGAGGTGGATGGCGCCGTCGCCGAGCACGATCCGGTCCCCCTCGTGGAGGTCGTGGAGCAGGCCGGGGTAGTCCACCGCGATGCGCTGCGGGCCGCTGGCCTGGCTGCCGTCGTTCGGCACCAGCTGCACCTCGCTGCCCTCAGCCAGGTACGCCCCGTCTTCGGGGAACTGGGCGGCCCGGATCTTGGGGCCGGGCAGGTCGGCCAGCACCCCGACGTGGGTGCGCTCCTCCTCGGCGACCTTGCGCAGGGCGCGGAGGCGGTCCAGCGTCTCATCCAGGTCGCCGTGGGCCAGGGAGAGCCGGGCCATGTCCATCCCCGACGCCACCATGGCCCGCAGCGTCTCGGGGGCCTCGGAGGCCGGCCCCACCGTGGCCACGATCTTGGTGCGGCGCCGCATCAGAGCAGGCTACGCGCCGCTCCCGGCTTCATCTCCGAGAACAGCCCCAGCAGGTGGGGCTGTTCTCGGAGATGAGCTACCTCTTGCCGCTCGGGAGTGCGCCTCGTCGTGGTCAGCCGGCGGTGATCTGGTGGACGTCGGCCAGCCGGCCGGGTTCGGGGCCCCGGCCGGTGAGGCGCAGCAGCTCGGCGGCGGTGATGGTCTCCCGCTCGGCCAGGGCGTCGGCGACGGCGAACACGGCGGTGCGGTTGTCCTCCAGGATCACCTGGGCGGCATGCTCGGACCGGGCCAGCAGGTTGCGCACCTCGGCCCCGCCGGCGCTGCCCTCGAAGTAGTGGGGGTCGTTCTTGCGGCCGCCGGCCAGCTCGTAGCGGCCGGTCATGGCCAGGCGCTCCACCATGCGCCGGGCGAGGGTGGCGGCGTGCTCGAGGTCGTCCTCGGCCCGGGTACTCGGCTCGCCGAAGGCGTTGAGCTCGGCGGCCCGGCCCCCCAGCAGGACGATCAGCCGGGCGATGAGCTCGCGCTTGGTCACGATGCCGCCCTCGTCGGCCGGCGACCAGGCGGACTTCTCGAACGAGGCGCTGCGCCCCATGATCGACACCCGGCTCGGGGTGGGGATGCCCCGTACCAGCACCGAGAGCACGGCGTGGCCGGCCTCGTGGACGGCGGCCAGCTCCTTCTCCTCCTCGCTCATGAGACGGGAGCTGCGGGGGCCGGCCAGGATGCGGGCTGCCGCCTCGTCCACGTCCTCGGGCGAGATGTGGGGGTGGTGGCGGCGGGCGGCGAGGAGGGACGCCTCGTTGACGATGTTGGCCAGCTCGGCGGGGGAGAGCCCGGCCGTGCCGGCGGCCACCTCGGCCCAGTCCACCCGGCCCGAGAAGGGGCGCTTGGCGGCGTGGAGGCGGAGGATCTTCTCGCGCCCCCTGACGTCGGGCTGGTCGATCTGGATGCGGCGGTCGAAGCGGCCCGGCCGCAGCAGGGCGGCGTCGATCAGCTCAGGCCGGTTGGTGGCGGCCAGGAGCAGCACGCCTGACGACCCCTCGAAGCCGTCCAGCTCCACGAGGAGCTGGTTGAGGGTGTGGTCGAACTCCCGGGCCCCGCCGCCGTCGGCGTCCCGCTTGCGGCCCACCGCGTCCAGCTCGTCGATGAAGATGATGGAGGGGGCGTTCTTCTTGGCCTCGACGAACAGCTCACGCACCCGCGCTGCGCCGACGCCCACGAACTTCTCCACGAAGCTGGAGGCGGACACGAAGTAGAAGGGGACGCCGGTCTCGCCGGCCAGGGCCCGGGCCAGCAGCGTCTTGCCGCAGCCGGGCAGGCCGTGGAGGAGGATGCCTCGGGGGAGCTCGGCGCCCAGGCGCTTGAAGCGCTCGGGGTCGGAGAGGTACTCGGTGACCTCCCGCAGCTCGGCGATGGCCTCGTCGAGGCCGGCCACGTCGGCGAAGGTGACCTTGGGGTGGTCGGCGGCCAGGGAGGGCTTGTGGGTGGCCCGGGCCCCGCCCGACAGGGCGGCCATCTCGCCCTCGTCGTCGTCCTCGTCCACGGGGCGCTGCACCCGCGCCAGGTGGGCGGTCGACGCCTTGGTCTCCTTCCGGTTGATGGCGGTCATGCGCAGCGCCGTGATGGTGACGCCGAGGATGGCCAGGACCGGGAGGATGAACTCCGGCCGGGTGACGATATGGGTCAGGTCGCTCATGGACTCCCACCTGGTGTCAGCGAGCAGGCGGAACACTAGCCCCTTGCCGCACATGACGCTCAGGCGGCTCCTGCCGACCGAGCCCTTGGTAGGGCCCGATCGGTATTGCGGTGTTGACAGGCCGGAGCCACAGTGATGTAATTACAGGACCGTATTTTGTGGTTCTGGAGGGTCGCCGCCACAACATCTTGCGTCCGCGACTTCTCTGGCATCGTGTGCGACGAAAGGGGAGGTTTGCCATGGCTATGGCCGCGGAGCGCATGGGAATCGGCATTCGCCGGCACTTCACCACCGAGGGGGCCCACCCGTACGACGAGGTGACGTGGGACCGGCGCGACGCCCGCATCACCAACTGGGCCGACGGCACGGTGGCCTTCGAGCAGCTCGGCGTGGAGGTCCCCTCCACCTGGAGCGTCAACGCCACCAACATCCTGGCCCAGAAGTACTTCCGCGGGAACCCGGGCACGCCCGAGCGGGAGACCTCGCTGCGCCAGGTCATCGACCGGGTGGCCGACACCATCACCGGCTGGGGGGTGAAGGACGGCTACTTCGTCGACCAGTCCGAGGCCGAGACGTTCTCAGCTGAGCTCAAGCATCTGATCGTCCATCAGAAGGCGGCATTCAACTCACCGGTGTGGTTCAACATCGGCGTGCCGGGGGTTCCCGCGCAGGCGAGTGCGTGCCAGCCCTACCATGCGCTTGTCAGCACGCCTGAAGGGCTCATTCCGATCGGCGATCTGGTGACGACAGGCGCTATCGGGACGAAGGTGTTCGACGCCCATGGGCTCACCAAGATCGTCGCCGTCAAGGCGAATGGGCGAAAGCCTGTCATGCGGCTTCATACCAAATGTGGCCTGGTGCTCGATGTCACCGGCGATCACCTTGTGTGGCGGTCGAGTGGTGATCGCTGCGGTTCGTTCAAACCAGCCGCGTCGCTCCAACCCGGCGATCAACTGCGGTGGTACCGCACTGAGGCTTGGGGAGTGGGTGAAATCACGTCAAAGGCTGTGGCTGAAGCTGCGCTCGCAGGTTGGTTGCAGTCGGATGGATTTGTCGGTCGCTACAACGGAACGAATAAGTCACTGACGATTGAAGCCATGACAGTGACGGACGCGGAGTTGGCCTGGGTCACGCAGGCCCTCGACGTGGTCTTTCCCGGCGTACATCGCCACGAGCGCGCCGTCACCACGGCCGACCAGGCTCTCGATTGTCGACGTACGCGCCTGTACGGCAACTGCCTGTCCGACTTCGTTGAGCGGTGGGATCTCAGGGTGCGCGGCGTCGATATGACTGTCCCCGAGCGACTGTTCACTGCTCCTTTGCCAGTCGTCGCTGCCTACCTTCGCAGTCTTTTTCAAGCGGAGGGCTACGTCTCGAGGCGCGAACGCACAACGACGATCGGCTTCGACATGATCTCCGGAGGCATCGTGCGCGGAGTGCAGCAGCTGCTCCTTCGGTTTGGCATCTTCTCCCGCGTCCGGTTTAAGGAGGATGCACGCAGTGACCGTAAAGGATGTTGGTCTCTGTCGATTCAGCCGCTTGGCGAGCGGCGCCGCTTCGCTGACGAGATCGGCTTTATCGATCCTCGCAAGGCGGCGCTACTTGAGGCGAGCTTCGATCAGCCCGGCCTCGCGGCGGCGCCGTCGAAGCAGCTTGATATCGAGCGCATCGAAGCGCTTGGTGAGATGGACGTGTTCGATATTCAGACAGAGAGCGGCGAGTACCTCAGCAATAACTTGAGGGTCCACAACTGCTTCATTCTTGCCGTTGACGACACGATGGACTCAATCCTCAATTGGTATGTAGAGGAAGGGAAGATCTTCAAGGGGGGCTCGGGCTCCGGGATCAACCTCTCCAAGATCCGGTCGTCCAAGGAAGGACTCAAGGGCGGGGGCACAGCGTCGGGTCCAGTGAGCTTTATGCGGGGCGCCGACGCGTCTGCAGGGACAATAAAATCAGGCGGAAAAACCCGTCGCGCCGCCAAGATGGTCATCCTCAACGCCGACCATCCCGACATCGACGACTTCATCTGGTGCAAGGCCGTCGAAGAGCGCAAGGCGCGTGCCCTGCGCGACGCCGGCTTCGACATGGACCTCGACGGCGCCGACAGCCACTCGATCCAGTACCAGAACGCCAACAACTCCGTCCGGGTCACCGACGAGTTCATGCAGGCTGTGAT
>JBOGHQ010000226.1:0-2028 GCA_050744785.1 Acidimicrobiales bacterium
CCGCTATCCGGACCAAAACCTCCAGAGAGTGCGAGGAGCAGGCCGAGGGCCACGCACAGGGCCGCCGGGCCCTCGGGGTAGACCTGGGAGGCGTAGACGACCCCGGGGGCGCCGGCGCCCACCGTCACCGCACCCAGGAGGGCGGCCCAGGCCGGCGCCCCCGCCCGGCGGGCCAGCACGGCGGCGCAGGCCATGGCCAACGCCCAGAGGACCACCAGGAAGCGCCGCACGCCCCGCAGGCCACCCAACTCGTAGGCCGGCAGGGTGAGCAGCGACAGGCCCGGGTCGTGGGGGGAGAGCAGCCGGCCGTCGGGGGCGGGCTCCATCTGCTTCCACAGTGGGATGGTGCCGTCCCAGAAGGCCCGCTCCTCGCCACCGGCGTACTCGTCGTGCAGGTCGAGGTCGCCGTCGGAGGCCAGCGACTGGGTGGTCAGGAGGTAGAACGGCTCGTCGCCGGTGACCGAGGCGGTGCCCGACGCCCGCATGCCCACCGCGGCCTGCCCGGCCACCAGCACCAGCAGGAAGGTGGCCCACCACAGCCGTCGCACGACCGGATGTTAGGCGCGCCTAACTCCTGCCGTTCCGGCCGTCGCACCTCGTTACCATGGGTCCCATGTCGGACGGCTTCCACCCCCCGCTCGAGGAGTACCTCGAGGCCATCCACGAGCTGGAGGAGGAGGGCACCGTCGTCATCCAGGCCCGCCTGGCCGAACGGCTGGGCCACTCCGCCCCGTCGGTGTCGGAGATGGTCCGCCGCCTGCGGACCGATGGCTACGTGAACTTCGAGGACCGGGCCATCGTGCTCACCAAGAAGGGCCGGGCCCGGGCCGAGAGCGTGGTGCGCAAGCACCGGCTGGCGGAGCGGCTGCTCACCGACGTCATCGGCCTCCCCTGGCACAAGGCCCATGTGGAGGCGTGCCGATGGGAGCACGTCATCTCCGACGAGGTGGAGGAGCGCCTGGTGGTGCTGCTGAACAACCCCACCACCTGCCCGCACGGCAACCCCATCCCCGGCACGGCCGGCGCCGAGTTCGAGGCCGACCTGGTGGCCCTGGCCTCGTCCGCGCCGGGCGACCGGGTCCGGCTGGAGCGGGTCACCGAGCAGGTGGAGATCGACATGGACTCGCTCACCTACCTGAGCGTCCACGGCTTCGTGCCGGGAACCGACGCCAGGGTCAGCGCCAAGGCTCCCGACGGCACGCTGACGCTGGAACTGGACGACGGCACCATCGCCCTGGGGCCGGCGCTGGCCAGCCAGCTCTTCGTCGTCACGGCCGAACGGCAAGGCCGAAAGGTTTCCTCCGGCCGTCACGGCTGACTCGAGGTCGACACCGACGGCGACGGCGTGGCCGACGACACCATCCAGATCCGGGTCCCGCTGTTCCACGACATCATCGCGGGCGAGTACTGGGAGTACGACAACAACGGCCTGCGCCTGGCCAGGTCCGCTTCTACGACTGCTCGACCAACGTGGAGACGGGCGAGTCGACCTGCTGATCCCCATCACCCATGGGTGGGAACCGAGGGTGGGCGGCTCCGGCCGCCCACTCTCACCGCGTCCGGACGGCCCGGGCCATGGCCGGGAGCACCCGGCGCAGGTAGCGGCCCAGCTTCACGAAGGAGCGGCCATGCGCCCGCCGGCGGTAGCGGATGGGCACCTCGGCGTAGCGGAACCCCTTGCCCAGCAGGTCGAGGGTGAGGACCTGGGCGTAGTTGTAGTCGTGGGCGATGCGGGCGTGGGCCAGTGCGCCCCGGCCCAGGGCCCGGAAGCCGGACTGGGCGTCGCTCAGGGGTCGGGCCGCCGCCATCGACGTGAGGGCGGTGAAGAGCCGGTTGCCCAACCGGCGGAGGGGCAGCATCGACTCGATGGTGCCGCCGAAGCGGGACCCCACCACGTAGTCAGCCGTGTCGGCGAGAATGGGCTCGAGGAGGGTGGGCAGCTGGGCCGGGTCGTACTCGCCGTCGGCGTCCAGGAAGGCGGCGGCGCGGGCCCCCCGCTGGCGGGCGGTGGCCAGGCCGGTGCGGACG
>JBOGHQ010000227.1:0-5382 GCA_050744785.1 Acidimicrobiales bacterium
GTCGACGGCCAGGCCGGCGAAGCGTGCATCCTCCTCGGCCTGGTGGCGGAGCCACCGCTCGCGGGACCGGGCCCGGGCTGCGTCGTCGACGCTTGTGTCAGCCGCCCACTTGGCCAGGTCGGACAGCAGGGCATCGATGTCCCCGTGCTCCATTCCGAGCGACGCTAGTGCCGCGGCCTCGTTCGTTCGCTTCGCTCCCTCCTTTCGGCCGAATGGATCGTGCGCCGGCGGGGGAGCGAAGCTCGCGCCGCCTCCGCCCTGTCTCTTTGGGGTGCCCGCCGCCGGAGGGCCGCCTACGGCGGCGCGAGCGGCCGCGGACCTCGGCCCCGTGCCGACGGAGCGAACGTTTGTGGCCACGGCGCTAGCGTCGCGCCGGTGACCGACGACTGCCTGTTCTGCAGGATCGTGGCGGGGTCGGTGCCGGCGGAGGAAGTGGCGTCCACCGAGCACACCTATGCCTTCCGGGACATCGAGCCCGCCGCCCCCACCCATGTGCTGGTGGTGCCCCGCCGGCACATCACCGACGCCGCCGCGGTGGTGTCGGGCGATGGCGACCTACTGGCGGACCTGTTGTTGACGGCCCAGCGGGTCGCCAGCGCCGAGGGAGTGGCCGAGGGCGGCTACCGGCTGGTGTTCAACGTCGGGGAGGACGCCTCCAATTCAGTGCCCCACCTGCACCTTCACGTCATCGGGGGCCGGCGCCTCGGGTGGCCCCCCGGGTGACGGTACGCTGACTTCCGAGCTCCGTTGTCATCGACCCAGGTCAAGATCCTCGTGCCCGGCAACCATCTCATGGTTGGCCTGCTCGGCCAGCGTGACGAGTTGCTGCGTCTGGTGGAGGAGTCCTTCGGAGGGACCCGCATCCACGCGCGCGGCAACGAGATCAGCATCGAGGGCGAGGAAGCCGAGCGGGTCGGCCGGCTGTTCGAGGAGCTGCTGGTGTTGCTGGAGCAGGGCCAGTTCCTCGACCTCGTGAACGTGGCCCGCACCATCGACATGGTGAAGGCGGACGAGCGCCCCTCCGAGGTGCTCACCGCCGAGGTCCTGCGCTCGGCGCGGGGCCGCACCGTCCGCCCCAAGACGGCGGGCCAGAAGACCTACGCCGACGCCATCGCCACCAACGTCATCACCTTCGGCATCGGCCCGGCCGGCACCGGCAAGTCGTACCTGGCCGTGGCCCTGGCCGTGCAGGCCCTCCAGGCCAAGCAGGTGGAGCGGATCATCCTCACCCGCCCGGCGGTGGAGGCGGGGGAGCGCCTGGGTTTCCTGCCCGGCACCCTGATGGAGAAGGTGGACCCCTACCTGCGGCCCCTCTACGACGCTCTGTTCGACATGCTGGGCACCGACGCCATGCCCCGCCTCATGGACAAGGGCGCTATCGAGGTGGCCCCGCTGGCCTTCATGCGTGGGCGCACCCTGAACCGCAGCTTCATCATCCTGGACGAGGCCCAGAACACCACGCCGGAGCAGATGAAGATGTTCCTCACCCGCATCGGCTTCGGCTCCAGGGCCGTGGTCACCGGCGATGTGACCCAGGTCGACGTGCCGGGCGGCAAGTCGGGTCTCTCCGGCCTCGACCAGATCCTCAGCGGCATCGACGGTCTGGCCTTCGTGCACCTCACCCGGCGCGACGTGGTGCGCCACAGGATCGTGCAGGACATCGTCACCGCCTACGAGCGGGCCGAGGCCTGAGGGCGCGCCATGTCCGTTGAGGTCTTCGCCGCCGACGAGCAGACCGACCATGCCGTCGACAGCCTGCGCTGGGTGCGCCTGGCCCGCTCCGTCCTCGTGGCCGAGGGCGTGAAGGGCGAGGCCGAGCTGTCGCTGCTGTTCGTCGACGAGCAGGCCATGACGGATCTCAACAAGCGATTCGGCGGCAAGGACGGCCCCACCGACGTGCTGGCCTTCCCCATCGACGAGGAGCCTGCCGAGGGGGGCCGGTCACCCGACTCCGGCGGCAGCGGGCCGGGCTGGGTGCCGGTGGAGCCGTCCGAGCTGCCGGTCCTGTTGGGCGACGTGGTGATCTGCCCCAGCGTCGCCCTCCGCAACGCGGCCGAGTCGGGCACCGCCCTCGACGACGAGCTGGCCCTGCTGGTCGTCCACGGGATCCTGCACCTGATGGGTATGGACCACGTGGACGACGAGGAGGCGACGGTGATGGAACGACGCGAGCAGGAGCTGCTCGACCGGTTCCACCGGGCCGCCACAGGGAGCGCGCCGTCGTGACGCCGGGCTGGCCACCGGAGCGGGCCGCGACCGGCCCGGGAGGACGGTCCGTCGAGGAATCGCTGGTGCGCCATCCCGAAGGGATGGTGGACCGGTGACCACCACCCAGGGGCTCATGCTCGCCGCCGTCCTGTCCCTCATCTTCCTGGCCGGCTTCTTCGCCATGGCCGAGACCAGCCTCACCCGCATCTCCAGGATCAAGGCCATCACCCTCGAGGAGGAGGGCCGCCGCGGCGCGCCCCGCCTGGCCCGCCTGGTGGAGCACCCCGAGCGCTTTCTCAACCCGATCCTGCTCCTCGTCCTGGTGTGCCACGTCGTGGCGGCGACCCTGGTGGGGGCCCTGGCCGAGCAGCTCTTCGGGCCCATCGGCGTCGCCGTGGCCACCTTCTCCGAGGTGGTGGTGATCTTCGTCTTCGCCGAGGCCGCCCCCAAGACCTGGGCCGTGCAGCACACCGAGCGGGCCGCCCTGCTGGCCGCGCCGCTGGTGGCGGCCATCTCCAACTTCCCGCCCGTCCGCCTGCTGGCCCGGGCCCTGATCGGCCTCTCCAACCTCATCATCCCCGGCAAGGGCCTGAAACAGGGCCCGTTCGTGTCGGAGGAAGAGCTGCTGGCCACCGTCGACGTGGCCACCGAGGACGAGGTGATCGAGCACGAGGAGCGCAAGCTCATCCACTCGATCATCGAGTTCGGCGACACCGTGGTGCGCGAGGTCATGGTGCCCCGCCCTGACATGGCGGCGGTGGAGGGCAAGGACAAGGTCAGCGACGTGATCGAGGTGGCCATCGCGGCCGGCTTCTCCCGGTTGCCCGCCTACGACCAGGGCATCGACGACGTCATCGGCGTCGTCTTCCTCAAGGACCTCATACGGGCCGAGCGGGAGGGGAAGGGTGCCGACGAGGTCCGCAACCTGGTGCGGGAGGCCCACTTCGTCCCCGAGACCAAGCGGGTCACCGAGCTCCTGCGGGAGATGCAGAAGGAGAAGTTCCACATCGCCGTCGTCGTCGACGAGTACGGCGGCACGGCCGGGCTGCTGACCCTCGAAGACCTCATCGAGGAGCTGGTGGGGGAGATCGTCGACGAGTTCGACGTGGAGGAGCCGCCCGTCGAGGAGCTGGGCAACGGCGAGGTGCGGGTCAACGCCCGCATGCCCATCGACGAGCTCAACGACCTGCTCCATGCCGACCTCCCCACCGGCGATTGGGACAGCGTGGGCGGGCTGGTGTACAACCTGCTCGGCCACGTCCCCACCGAGGGCGAGGAGGTCGTGGTCGACGGCCACAAGCTGGTGGCCGAGAAGGTCCAGGGCCGCCGCATCGGCCGGGTCCGGATCGCCAAGCTGCCGCAGCCGGCGCCCGCTTCCACCGAGTAGCGGCCCGTTGCGGTCGGGCTTCGTGGCGGTGGTGGGCCGGCCCAACGTGGGCAAGTCCACGCTGGTGAACCGGATCCTGGGCACCAAGGTGTCGATCGTCTCCGACAAGCCCCAGACCACCCGCAGCCAGGTGCGGGGCGTGCTCAACCGCCCCGGTGCCCAGGTGGTGTTCGTCGACACCCCCGGCGTGCACAAGCCCCGCTCACCCTTCGGTCGCCACCTCAACGAGACGGCCACCTCGGCGGTGGCCGACGTGGACGTGGTGGTGCTCGTGGTCGACGCCACCGCGCCGGTCGGCACCGGCGACCGCTTCATCGCCGAGCGCGTGCCGGCCGACGCCTTGGTGGTCGTCAACAAGGTCGACGCCGCCTCCCGGGCCCAGGTCCTGAGCCAGCTGGCCGCGGCCGGCGAGCTGGACCGGGCCGAGTACTTCCCCGTATCGGCCCGCACCGGCGAGGGGATCGACGCCCTGCTGGAGGGCATCGTGTCCCGCCTCCCCGATGGCCCGGCCTACTACCCCGACGGCATGGTGACTGACGTGCCCGAGGCCTTCTGGGTGGCCGAGCTGGTGCGGGAGCAGCTCCTGGCCGTCAGCCGCGACGAACTGCCCCACGACATCGCCTGCCAAGTCACCGAGTGGGAGTGGCCCCGCATCCGCTGCGAGATCCTCGTGACCCGCGACTCCCAGAAGGGCATCGTCATCGGCAGGCGCGGCTCGGGGCTCAAGGAGATCGGCACGCGGGTCCGGGAGCAGCTGCCGCCGGGCGCCTACCTCGAGCTGTTCGTCAAGGTCGACAAGGACTGGCCCCACCGGCTGTTCCCCGCCTTCCCGAGTAAATAAGGTCCGGATTCCGGACCTTATTTACTCGGGAGCGGGGGTTCCGGCGAAAAAGGCCTCGACGTCGGCCCGGTGGCGGGTGCGGGGCATGGGGGGCAGGGCCCGGACCAGGTCCCAGCGGTAGCCGGCGCTGGCCAGGCGGGGGTCGAGGACGGCCACCACGCCCCGGTCGGTGGCGGTTCGGATGAGGCGGCCGGCGCCCTGGGCCAGGAGGGTGGCGGCGCGGGGGAGGTCGATGACCGAGAAGGCGGTGCGGCCGGCCCGCTCCCGGCGGGCCTGGAGGAGGGGCTCGTCGGGGCGCGGGAAGGGGATGCGGTCGATGGTGACGAGCGACAGCGACGGGCCGGGCACGTCGATGCCCTGCCAGTAGCCCATGGTGGCGAACAGGCAGGACTGCTCGTCGGAGGCGAAGGCCTCCACCAGGGCCGGCTTGGGCAGGTCGCCCTGGGCCAGCACCGTCCACGGGAGCCGGGGCCGGAGGGCGTCGGCGCCGGCGTGCATGGCCCGCCAGCTGGTGAACAGGGCCAGCGTCCGGCCGCCGGCGGCCCGCACCAGCGCCTCCAGCTCGTCGTGGAGGGCGGCCTGGTGCTCGGGGTGGCGGGGGTCGGGGAGGTGGGCGGCGCAGTACAGCAGGGCGTGGGCCTGGTAGGGGAAGGGGCTGCCCACGTCGAGAAGGTCGCGGGCGCCGGCGTCGATGCCGAGTCGGTCGCTCAGCCGGGGCGGGATGGTGGCGCTGGTGAGGATGGCGGTGATGTCGCCCCACAGGTGCTCGGCCAGCAGGGCGCCCACATCCACCGGCACCATGCGCACCACCGCGGTGCCGCCCCGGCCCTCCACCCAGGCCACGTGGCCCTCGGGCGCCGAGCCGGCCAGCTGGAGGTCGCTTGCCAGGTGGCCGGCGGCCTGGAGGGCGCGGGCCTTGCGGGCCGCGTCGCCGTCGCTCTTGCGC